>JAENWH010000026.1 GCA_016650135.1 Peptostreptococcaceae bacterium | reverse complement strand
TGTTATTGTAGATATCCCCCCAAAATATGGACGCAAAAATAGCCACTCCCGTCCCCGTGGCCATAATAGATCCGATTTCTGCACCAGAAAAGCCTATTTTGTCCAGGTACTGACCTATTAACGGTAGCATCATCCCCATTGCTCCATAAGTGAATGCATATACTCCAACATAATTATAATACTGCTTTTTCATTGCATCTCCTTTGATTGTGCTAGCAAATATTATAGCACATCGTATTTGCTTATACAATATTTTGGGATTTTCTATTGTATTTTTTTAAATTTATGTTATTCTAAATTTTAGACGTTAAATAAAGGGGGGGGTGAAAAAAAATAATTGAATAACAAATTAAAATTACATGGATTTAATAATTTGACGAAAACTTTAAGTTTTAATCTCTATGATATTTGCTATACAAAGACTATTGAGGATAGAAAAGCTTACATTGAGTATATCGATGAAGAGTATAAGGCTCCCAAGTTAACGGAGATACTTCAAAAGGTTACAAATATAATAGGTGCTAAAATTTTAAACATAGCAGTTCAAGACTATGATCCTCAAGGAGCAAGCGTGACAATTCTAATCTGTGAAGAAAGTAATCCGCCAAAATCTGGTGTTTACGAATTCGAGCCGAATAATCCTTGCGTTGTAGGCCACTTGGACAAGAGCCATATTACTGTTCACACATATCCTGAATATCACCCGGATAATGGGGTTTGTACTTTTAGGGCAGATATAGATGTTTCAACCTGTGGAGAAATTTCCCCACTGATGGCTTTAAACTATCTAATAGGAAGTTTTGATGCAGATATCATTACAATGGATTACAAGGTTCGTGGTTTTGCAAGAGATTATACCGGCAGAAAGCTTTTCATCGATCATGATATTTCTTCCATCCAGAATTACATCAATAAGGAATTCATAGACATTTACCAGATGATTGATGTGAGTGTTTATCAGGAGAATATATTCCATACCAAATGTAAAGTGAAAGAGTTCAATTTAGATACTTACTTGTTTAATTTAAATTCAGAAGAATTAAGCAAACCAGAAATAGTTCAAATTTCAGGAAGGCTTAAAAAGGAAATTGATGAAATATTCTATGGTACGAATTTACCAGAGATATTCTAATGGTAAAAGGAGATTAAAATGCTTACAAAAGTAAATGACATGTGGTACTCAGAATACCACGATTACGACGTTAAATTTTCCACAGAAATTACTGAAGTTTTACTTCAGGAACAAACACCTTTCCAATACCTTCAAATGCTAAAAAGTGATACCTTTGGCACTTTTATGACTTTGGACGGTTATATACAGTTAACGGAAATGGATGAATTTATATATCATGATATGATCTGCCACCCGGCGATGGCAGTAAATCCTTCCATAAAACGAGTTCTGATAATTGGTGGCGGCGATGGCGGTACTGCAAGAGAAGTAGCGCGGTACAAACATATTGTGAGGCTTGATATGGTTGAAATAGATGGAGCCGTTGTCGATGCATGTATAAAATACATGCCTACCACATCTTCCGTGCTGACAAATGAACACAGATTGAATCTGATCATTGGAGATGGCCTGGCTTTCGTGAGAGACGCTCCTGACAATTCATACGATTTGATTCTCGTTGATTCAACGGATCCGTTTGGCTCTGGAGAAGATTTGTTTACCATAGAATTTTACAAAAACTGCAGCCGGGTATTAAGCGAAGATGGTATACTGATTAATCAACATGAAGGCGCTTTTTATGAAGGTGACGTTCTTCAGATGAAAAAGGCACATAGTAAGATCAATGAAGTTTTCCCTATCGCTAAAGTATATGGCTTTAATGTTCCTACTTATGCTTCTGGCTACTGGTATTTTGGATTTGCTTCAAAAAAATATGATCCTATTGCTGATTTAAAGGCTGACAAGTGGGCTGATTTCGATTTGGATACCAAGTATTACAATAGTGAATTGCATAAGGGAGCATTCGCTCTTCCAAATTATGTCAAGAAAATTTTAGAATCCGTTCAAATCCATTAAAAATTTAATATATTATTAAGTAAGTAGAGTAAGTATTATGCGTTAAGTGTTAAAGGATGGGATGTTGCCTTTGAACGAAGAACTAAGTTTGCGTTGTAATACTGCGTCCACTACTACATTAAAGATAAGAACTCTTTTCTCTAGTGTAGTACTATTGAAAGGAGTTTTTCTATGAAAAACAATTCGAAAGTCACAAGGCTGATTACTATCGGCTTATTCATTGCCCTGGAAATTATTCTAACCAGATTTTTATCAATTAATACGCCATTTATCAGAATTGGTTTTGGGTTCCTTCCTGTAGCTATGCTGGGGATAATGTATGGGCCTGTCTGGGCTGGTGTCGCCTACGCAATTGGCGATGTTTTAGGTATGCTTATATTCCCGAGTGGTGCTTTCTTCCCGGGTTTCACCTTATCTGCTGCTCTTACAGGCATTGCCTTTGGGATTATACTGTATGGCAAACCGGTCACCTGGAAAAGGGTATTGATAGCATCTTCCATTGTGTGTCTTGGTATAAACCTATGTCTTGATACTTACTGGCTTTATATTTTAATGGACCGGGCAGTAGTTGCCATGATACCGGCAAGAATAGTTAAAAGCGTCGTCATGCTCTGCATCCAGACAGCAATCATTCCGGTGGTATGGAATAAATACTTGAAAAATATAACAAAAAACAAATAAACTGCTGCAGCTACTCAATGATTTCATACATGGTAGCTGCATCTTCTTTTTTACTTGATTCTGATAAACTGACAACTCTTGCATTTATAACACTGTTACCAAATTTTATTTGAATGGCATCACCGATTTTCACCTCAGTGCCTGGCTTTGCAAATTTCTCATTTACAGTAATCCGATCCTGTTCGCATGCTTCTTTGGCAATGGTCCTTCTTTTAATTAGTCTCGAATTCTTTAAAAATTTATCTACTCTCATTTTTTCCTCTTTTCAGTAAAAAAATAGGGCAACATCAGTTGCCCTTTAGTGTACTCATCTTATTTGTTTACAGCGTCCTTAAGTGCTTTACCTGCTTTGAAAACAGGAGCCTTAGCAGCAGCAATCATAATAACTTCGTCTGGCTTTCTTGGGTTTCTTCCCTGTCTTGCTTTTCTCTGACGAGTTTCAAAAGTTCCAAATCCAATAAGTTGAACTTTGTCGCCATTAACTAGCGCACCTTCGATACTTGCAACAAATGCATTAACCGCAACCTCAGCGTCTTTTTTTGTGAAGCCAGTTTTTTCTGCTACACTTGTGATTAGTTCTGCTTTATTCATGAATATAACCTCCTCAAGATAATTGTGATAACAACCTAGTAATTAACTCTTCTTAATCTTTTCTATAGTCATTTTCGCATTTTTCAATACCTTTGTCAACAACTTTTGTAAGAAAAAAGTCAACTAAACCCTTATTTTTCAATTATTTTTCGCTTTTTTGAATTTTCTTACCACCTTCATTATTTTTTCTCCTTTTGGCAAACTTAGCACTTCTTCTGTTGTTATGGATTTTGTTGCAAACAACATGATGAAGTAAACAACAACCGCCACTATAACAGTAATTAAAGTTGCGAAATTATTACCCAGGAATGGAACGGATAGTTTAAACAACAAGAAGGTAGTGACTGCCATTACCAGCCCGGCATAAGCAGGCTTAAAGAAGGTAATTTTAAAATCGAATTTAATGTCAACATGTTTCCTTATTGATAAATAATTTAATACAGTAGCTATAAGATATGCTGCAACAGTGCCTATGGCTGCACCCTTCACATTTATTCCTGGGATGCCGATTAATACAAAACTGATTACAACCTTTGCCACTGCACCGATAAATAGATTTCTCACTGGCAGTGTCTGCTTCCCTATGCCTTGTAAAACTCCCGTCATCGTCTGGAAGGTAGAAAGGAATATAACGCCTATTGCCATTATGAAAAGGCATGGTGCGGCAGCGATGGCGCTCTCCTTTTGCATTGGATATAGAAGAATCATGATTGGTTCAGCTAATATCATCAGTCCAAAGGTGCATGGCAGACCTATGATTATTGAAGTACGCATGCCAAGTTGTGCATTGTAACTTAGAAATTCCATATCTTTTTTCTTAAATGCAGAAGAAATAGCGGGAACCAGACTCATAGCCACTGCCATTGTAAGCACCTGCGGCAAATTAATCAATGGAGCAGCCATGCCCGTAAGCTGCCCATACATTGCGTTTGCCTGCTCAAGTGACCATCCGGTATTTTGCAGCCTTCGCATTACTATGGTGACATCTATCGTGTTCATAATAGGCATAATTGCCGCCCCAATTGTAACCGGTACTGCTATTGAAAGAAGTTTACCCAAAATAATCTTTGTACTTTCTGTTACACTGTCTTTTGTATTTTCAATATTTCTCGAATAATTTTTCTTTTTCCCTTTATAAATGATGGCTATTGTGATAATACAGGCCACTGCACCGGCAGTGGCACCAAAGGATGCACCTGCGGCGGCATATTGTCTGCCATATTTAACAAGAATATATGCCAGGGTTAATCCCATAACGACTCTGAAGAATTGTTCTACAATTTGAGATTTCGCTGTAGGTTTCATGTCCTGCATTCCTTGGAAATACCCTCTGTAGGCTGCTGCCATAGGGAGAAATAATAGAGCAGGTGCAATTGCCATCATTGCATATTTTGCTCCTGCATTGCCCATCCCTGTTACTAAAAGATTTGCGCCGAAAAAACAAATCCCGGAAGAAACCAGCCCTATGCTGAATAGGAGTATAAATGAAACTCTAAAAACTTTATGAGCTTCATAGTAATTGCCTACGGCCATGCTTTCAGATACCATTTTAGATATGGCAATAGGTGTCCCTGAAACTGCAAGTGTAAGGAACAGAACGTATATTGGGTATGCTGTCTGATAATAGCCCATACCCTCAGCACCTATTAAATTACCCAGAGGTATTCTAAAAAAAGCGCCCATTATTTTTATTATGATACCTGCAGTGCCTAATATAACGGCTCCCTGCATAAATGACTTCTTTCCCATTGTACCTCCAACTGATTATAGCTGTTTTAAAATGCCCTCTGCCGCTTTTTCTGCTTCAAACATCGTTTTTTCAATATCTATTGTTTTATATTCCCCGTTTTCATAAAGAACTTTACCATCTGCCATTGTCAAAACGACATCGCTCCCGGATGCTGAATATACAATATTATTAATTAAATTGTGGGCTGGCTTCATTTGTGGCTGATTAATATCCAAAACTATCAAATCCGCCTTATTTCCAGCCTTTAATTTCCCGCAGTCTTTTCTGCCTTGACCAATGGCTCCGCCAACCGTGGCTGCTCTGATAGCCTCTATCGGTGTCACCACCGTTGGATCACCATATTTCTCTTTTGATGAAATTGCAAAAACTTTAATTTCTTCAATGAAATTCAGGCTGTTATTGCTGGCAACACTATCTGTTCCAATCGCTACATTTATATTATCTTTTAATAATTTTGGCACATTGCAGACACCGCTTGCCAGTTTAAGGTTACTGATAGGATTGCTTGCTACAGTAACCCCTTTTTCTTTCAGTATTTGAAAATCTTCCCCCTCAATCCAGACGCAATGAGCTGCTGTTGCATTGGTTTCAAATAAACCCAGACTATTTAGGTAGGCAACGGGAGTAAGCCCCTTATTTCGTTGTTTACAAGCCTCATGCTCAAACTTTGTTTCGGATACATGGACATGCATATTAGCACCAATTTCTTTTGTGTATTCTGCCAGTTGCATGACTGTTTTTGGATTTGATGTGTATTCTGCGTGAAGACTCATGTCCACTTTTATTCTACCCGAACCTGCCTGATTAAAATTGTCAAAAGTATACTTCATTTCTTTAAAACTATCCAAGTCTTTTAAATCAGCATCAGTGAAGTTCGTGACACCTCTTCCCATGTTGTTTTTACAGCCCGCTTCAAGTACTGCTTGAATCATATCATCACAAAAGTAATACATGTCCGTTGATGATACTATGCCAAATTTGATTGATTCAGCCATAGCAAGCATAGTCCCCCAGTAAACAGCATTACTGTCTAGTTTTGCCTCGAACGGGAATATTTTTTTTTCAAGCCATTCTTGCAATGCTAAATTTTCTGCATATCCTCTCATTAAGGTCATAGGTGAGTGTGCATGCGCGTTATAAAATCCACTCATCAATAATTTGCCTTTCCCTTCATAAACAGACCCAAAGTCTTTTTTCGGCATTTTATCGTCTATAAATGTGATCTCTGCCCCTTCAATCCCTACATACATGTTGTTTTTTTGCACGATGTTTTCATCAATAATTGTGATATTTTTAAACAGCATATTATTCTCCCCCACAGTTTTTTATACTTATTTGGTATTTCAACCGTCATTTTTATTTCTTTTCAAACCTTTGATTTATTGTATTACAATGTATAATGCACAAAATTGTCAGAATTTATTATAGCATATTTTCCAGCAGTTTAACAACCTCATCAAGTTTATCTTTACCTTTAAGGGAATATCTTATAAATGGTTTTACACCGCCATGAATAAATATTCTTTGTCCATATTCCCCAACGAGCCTACCCAGCATTTCTGCCTTCAGAGGGTTTGACGCAGCAAAATTAAAAATGACTTTTGAAATTTCTTCATGGACTCTTGTGATACAAAGCTTTTCAGATAAAGACCTGATTCTTGATATTTTGATTAAATTCAACGTTTCAATGGGGGCATCGCCAAATCTGTCCATCAGCTCATCAATTATTTCATCTTCATCCTGTTCTGACGCAACCGATGCAATTTTTTTGTACATTTGCAGTTTCAGGATTTCATCAGAAATATACCAGTCAGGAATAAAAGCAGTTGATATTAGTTCAACCGTAGTTTCTTCCTTGTCAGGATTCACAATTTCTCCACCAAGTGCTCGTATTGCATCATCAATTAATTTGCAATACAGCTCATATCCTATCATGACCATATGACCATGCTGTTCTGTCCCCAGTAGATTGCCTGCTCCCCTGATTTCCAGATCTTTCATGGCTATTTTAAAGCCAGCGCCAAATTCTGTAAATTCTTTAATCGCTCTCAGCCTTTTTTCAGCAACCTCTGACAAAATCTTATCTTTCTGATGCATCAGGTATGCATATGCCATTCTATTAGATCTACCTACCCTTCCTCTAAGCTGATACAACTGGGATAACCCCATTTTATCAGCATCCAGTATGATGATGGTATTTGCATTAGGAATGTCTATTCCTGATTCAATAATCGTCGTTGCAATCAAAACATTCGTTTCATTATTGATAAAGGAAATCATTACATCCTCAAGTTCTCCTTCATTCATTTGCCCATGTCCAATGGCCACTCGTGCTTCGGGTACTAATTTAGCAATCATGCCGGCAATTTTATGAATCCCTCTGACTCTGTTGAAAACAACAAAAACCTGGCCACCTCTGTCAAGTTCTCTTTCAACAGCTTCTCTGATGAGATCTTCTTCCTGCTCCAACACATAGGTCTGTACCGGATATCTTTCCTCAGGCGGCTCTTCAATCAGGCTCATATCCCTTATTCCCACCAGTGACATGTGCAGTGTTCTGGGTATTGGGGTTGCTGACATGGATAAAACGTCTACATTCTTACGGAGTTCTTTTATTTTTTCCTTGTGCTGAACACCAAACCGCTGCTCTTCATCGATAACCAAAAGGCCCAAATCCTTGAATTTTACGTCTTTTGAAAGAAGTCTATGGGTTCCAATAATGAGATCAACACTTCCTTTTTCAATTTTTTTAATTATTTCCTTTTGCTGAGTCTCACTTCTAAATCTGCTTAACATTTCAACAGTAAAAGGGAATCTTTCAAACCGTTCTTTTAATGTATAATAATGCTGATTTGCAAGTATGGTTGTCGGAACAAGAATTGCTGCCTGTTTCCCATCAGCAACACACTTGAAAAGGGCTCTGGCAGCTACTTCTGTTTTCCCGTAGCCCACATCTCCGCAAAGCAATCTTTCCATTACAATGTCCTTTTCCATATCACTTTTAATTTCTTCTATGCTGCGTAACTGGTCTCCTGTTTCTTCATATGGAAAGCTGTCTTCGAATTCTCTTTGCCAGATGGTGTCTTCAGAAAAAGAATGCCCTTTTTCCAGTTTTCTTGCAGCTGATAATTCTAAAAGTTCTTTTGCCATATTTGCAATGGCAGCTTTTGCTTTTGCTTTTGTAACTTTCCAGTCACCGCCAGAAAGTTTATATATTTTAGGCGGCACACCATCCGCTCCCATATACTTTTGTATCAGGTCCATTTGCTCCACAGGCACATATAAAGAATCTTCTCCTGCATATTTTATTTTCAGATAGTCCTTTTTAATTCCTTGCACTGTTAATTGGTGAATTCCTGTAAATTTACCGATACCATGATTTTCGTGTACTACAAAATCGCCACTTCGAAGATCAGAAAAGCTTTGGATTGTTTTACTTTTAGAATCATTTTTTTTGCTTTGCTTTTTTTTATATTTTTGAGTTACAAAAATATCTCCATCAGCAATATAACATAACTTATCTGTCGGAAATTCCATTCCTGCTGTAAGATTTCCCTTAATCAGCTTAACAACCTGATCTAATTCAGTTCTATTTAAGAATTCCTTTAGATTTGTGACTCTCTCTTCCGTAGAACAAGCAATTACTACCTGATAACCATGTTTAACGTAGGTTTTAAGTTCAGTTTCCAATAAATCTATCCTGCCATTAAAAACAGGACCTTGTTTGCTTTGGACATTCCTTAAAAAATCCACTCTTTCTATTCCCTTTACTATCTTTTGAAAAGGCGTAAATAAATATATAACAGGCTTGTTAAGTGCTTTTAAAAAATCATCGTGCCCGGAGAAAATTTCTGCATCCTTAGGGACTGCATTCCCTCTCTCTAACAGCAGTTTAAAATCATCATGAATTTCTTTGGTTCTGTTTTCTATCGTTTCATATATTCTATCCGGATCATCAATAAGAAGAATTCCATCTTTATTCATATAATCCCATAGGTATTCCAATTCATCATAAAAATAATGGAGATAATTTTCAAGCAGTTGTAAATTTGTAGTATTCTCTGCGAATTCAACTAACTGGTCTCTTCTTTTTATTAATTGCAGCCGTCTTTGTTCTTCTCCTTTTTTTTCAGCCTTTTTGATTTCTTTTCCATATACTTCATTAATATTTTCAATTGCTTTTTGGAACAAATCATCTTCATTCAACAGATTTTCCGAAGGAAATATTTCAACATATTTTAAATTTTCGATGGATCTTTGAGTATCAATATCAAAGCTTCTGATGGAATCTATATCTGTGTCAAAAAGTTCAACTCTATAAGGATTATCAGCATCTGGAGTGAAAATATCGATAATTCCACCTCTAATACTAAATTCCCCTCTTGCTTCTACCAAACCTGCTCTTTCATAACCCATTTTTGATAGTTTTACCTTTATTTCGTTGACATCAAGCTGATTTCCCATCGCTATTTTCAGTGAGTTTCTCTCAAAACTGGTATGTGGCGGCATTTTTTTTATGGCTGCTGAAACTGGGGCTACAACAATGCAGTCCTTTCCCGTTCTAAGTTCTTTTAGGACCTTAAGTCTTTCCAGCAATTCATGATGGCTCTTTGCCTCATATTTAACAAATATTTCATCTTCAGCCGGAAGAACAAAAATCGGTTTATCCACAAAAAAAGACAAGTCACTTGCAAGTCTCTTCGCTTTTAAATAAGAAGCCGTGATAATAATGCACTGGCTTCTGTTTTCGTTAATAAGCTCGCCTGCTATCTTTGCAACCCGTCCTTCGGATATCCCTGATATGTTTGTAATGCCCTTATTTAGCATTGTATTCGCCCATAGTTATTTCTATTCCCCTATCAATTATACATGCTGCAGCTTTTGCCGCATTTATCACAACAGCTTCTATAAGTTTCTTTTCTTCTTTTTCAAAGTTGCCCAAAACAAAATCTTTTAAATCCATTCTTGTTTCATTGCCAATTCCTATTCTAATTCTGGGGAATTGATCTGATTGTATATCATACAGGATGGACTTCATGCCATTATGGGTGCCACCACTCCCTTTTTTTCGAATTCTAAGACTTCCGAAAGGGATATCAATGTCATCATAAATGACAATCAGATTTTCTGGCTCGACTTTATAGTACTCAAGTATTTCTCTGACTGAATTTCCGCTTAAATTCATAAAAGTCTGTGGTTTAACTAATAAAACCTTTTGGCCGGAGATGAACCCTTCTCCGACCAAAGCCTTATGTTTAATTTTATTAACTTTAATATCATATTCTGCGGCAATCTTATCCAGAACAGCAAAACCTACATTGTGTCTTGTTTTTTCGTAACCTTTGCCCGGGTTGCCAAGCCCAACAATTATATACATTTATATTACCTTCAATTTAATCAAAAAGCTTACTGATAGAATCATTTGTAAAAATTCTCATCATGGCTTCTGCAAATAGTGGTGCTACTGACAACAATGTCATTTTATCAATCATTTTTTCGTCCGGAACAGGTGCTGTATTTAACAATATAAGTTCTTTGATTGCTGACGATTGTATTCTTTCAATGGCCGGTCCGGATAGAATCGGGTGTGTTGCACAAGCGTAAACTTCTATGGCCCCCATATCCTTCAAGGCATTTGCTGCATTCGTTATTGTTCCTGCCGTATCAATCATATCATCCACAAGCAGACAAGTCTTTCCTTCAATGTCTCCAATTATATTCATAATTTCTGATTTATTTGGTTCAGGTCTTCTCTTGTCAACAATCGCGATTGGCGCATGTAACGGCTGTGCCATATTTCTTGCTCTTGTTACACTTCCATGGTCCGGGGACACTACTACCAGATTATCAAGATTTTTTTGTTTGAAATATTTCACAAGAATCGGAATCCCTAAAAGATGATCTACGGGAATATCGAAATATCCTTGAATCTGTGATGCATGCAAATCCATGGATACCACCCTGTCTGCGCCGGCAGCTACAAGCAGATTTGCTACCAGTTTTGCCGTAATTGGATCTCTTGCTTTCGCTTTTCTATCCTGCCTTGCATATCCATAGTATGGGATAACTGCATTAATTCTTCCTGCTGAAGCTCTCTTCATTGCATCAATCATTATCAATAGTTCCATTAAACTGTTATTTACTGGATTACAGGTCGGCTGAACAATATAAGCATCAACTCCTCTTACTGTTTCCCACAAATCAACGGAAATTTCACCATCGCTAAATGTATTTACAGATAATTTGCCTAAAGGTTTTCCCATAATTGCCGCTATTTCTTCTGCCAGTTTAGGATGCGAATTCCCTGTGAATATTTTATACTCTGCGAACGCCCCACTTTTCATTTATGTGCACCTCTTTCTATCCCATTAAAGTTTATTTACTTTTATTAAGCAAGCCCCTCCTGGAGACCCAACCTTCAATTATTCTTGCCTTCGCCCGTGCAACACAAAGGGCTCCTTTTGGAACATCAACCGTAACGGTACTTCCTGCGGCAATATACGCGCCGGCTTCTACTGTCACCGGTGAAATAATATTTGCATTACAACCGATAAAAGCACCGTTTTCTATGATTGAACGGTGTTTATTTGAACCATCGTAATTTACAAATACTACGCCACAACCTATATTTACATTTTCTCCCACATCCGAATCTCCTATATAGGACAAATGAGACGCTTTCGTTCCGTTTCCCAAATTGGAATTTTTCACTTCTACAAAATCCCCAACCTTGCAGCCGTCACCGACATTGCTGTTTGGTCTTAAATAAGCAAATGGCCCAACAGAAGTTTTATTGCCCACTGCACTGTCAATGATATAAGAGCTTTCAACGCTTGTCTCTTCCCCAATCCTGGAATTTATAATTTTTGAACCTTGTCCGATGTGACAGTGTTCTCCAATAACAACATTTCCCTCTAATATAACATTGGGATAGATGATTGTCCCTTTTCCAATGATTGCTTTTTTATCAATATAAGCAGTTTTCATGTCAAGGAAATCCACTCCATTGAGCAAATGTCTTTTATTGATTTCCAGTCTCTCTTCTTCCAACTTTAAGTATTCATCATAATTCATAACTACCTCTTATCTCAGAAAACAAATCTAAATTAATATTTTCTGTCATTTTCAATGATTATTTCTGCGACTTTATAAATATCTCCAGCACCCATGGTTATTACAAGATCTTCGCTTTGTGCATTATTAACAACAAAATTTGCGATTTCGTCAAAATTCGCAAAATAGTATA
>JAENWH010000491.1 GCA_016650135.1 Peptostreptococcaceae bacterium | reverse complement strand
ATTCAGCTCTTGAAATGTTATTTTCCGGTCTGAATGTGCCATCTGGATAACCCTTGATAGTTCCTTGGTCTATCCATGCTTGTATTGTGTTCTGCGCCCAATGTCCCGTAATATCTGATGCTGTCGCAGCAAAGGCTGTTGATGGTGCTAAGGTTAGCATCATACAAAGAATTGTTAAAATAGCAACTCTCTTCTTTAAATTAGTAAATAACTTTCCCATTAATTAGGTCCTCCTTAAAATATACTGGCTTATAAGCCTAGAAAAAATATGGAATTGATTTTTATATAAAACTTTAGTAAAAAAATAACAGTAAAAAATAAAAACTCTCTTTTATGCTGTTATAAAAATTACTAAAGCAATATTATTGCTGACATAACTTCTATTAGTTGCCTTATTTCGTCATTACACTTCTCCCACTTTTAAACGGTTCCGTTTAAAGTATACTACAATTAATAACAAATGTAAATTTTTTCGCCAAAATCACCGGCATTTTGGTGCATATCAGCTAGGGTCTGAGTGCACCAGCTTGTTTTTTCATATACTCTACCTTTAAATCGAATTATATACATTATACATTTTTTTATGCATAAAAGCAAAGTGGTTTTAAAAGTTTTCTTTCAAGCTGCCCATTGACACTTGCCTATTAAATATATATCATAAGTTTATGGGCCAATATTGGTACACACAAGTACAATATCTCCAATGGAGCATCTCAGCTAGGGTCTAAGCGCACCATTAACTTCGAAAGGAGAAAAATGCTAACAGAAAAAACTTATATTCTTTGTATTCTTAAAATTTTAGAGACTTATTCTGATGCGGATCACATTCTGACGATGAAGGAAATACTGAGTAAACTCAAATCATTCTACGGAATTGAAGTGGACCGTCGGACAGTTTACAGAAATGTTGATTTACTGAATGAATTCGGCTATGACATTTCGGACTATAAAGACAACAATGTTGGGTATTACTTAAGAGAACGTGATTTTGAGCCATCCGAGCTTCATATGCTTGCCGATGCCATCTTAACCGCTGAATTTATTCCTGAAAAGCAAGGGAAAACGCTCATACAAAAGCTGCAGAAATTAGGTAGCATTTATCAAAGCAAACCTCTTGGCCGCCTTGCCTGTGTCAAAACAAATAAAAAATCCCCTAACCGGGAAATATTCCTCACTGTGGAAATTCTCGATGAAGCTATAAGAAATAAAAAACAGGTTGAATTTGACTATACCACCTACGACCTGAACTTGTTGCAAAAGCATCGCCGTGATCATAAATACCTGGTGAACCCGTATGTATTATACTGGTGTAATGGGCAGTATTACCTGATATCCAACCTGGTTCCTCATGAAGGACTTTGTCATTTCCGCCTGGATCGTATCAAGAATATTTCTGAGATGCAAACGCCTGTAAAAGAGCTTGGTCGTGGTTTTGACCTTTACGATTACGCGAAGAATTCCCTGTTTATGTTTGGCGGGGAAACACAAAGCTTCACTATCCAATGTGACCGGAAAATCCTGAATGATGTGGTAGACCAGTTTGGAGATAAGCTGGTAATAACGTCTTCTGACGAGGATACCTTTACGACCGTAGTCAAGGCGACAACTGGCGGAATGCGTCTTTGGGCAATTCACTACTTTGAAAGCTGCAGGGTACTTTCACCAGAATGGCTAGTTGATGATGTTTGTAATGCTATTAAAGGGAGTATTGAGAAATATACAAGCCCATTATAAGCATCCGACATTGGGCTTCAAGCCCAATGTCGGATGCTTATAATGGGCTTCATCTGATTCAAAATGCTCGAATATGTTTAAATTTCAATTAAAAACACCTGTGGATAGTTAT
>JAENWH010000350.1 GCA_016650135.1 Peptostreptococcaceae bacterium | reverse complement strand
TAAATCGTGTCATTCCTTCTAAAATACCGAGAACCCTATGTGCCTTTGAAAGCAATAGAGTTAATTCTTCATCCGTTTTTATAAAATTTACTTTACAAAGCGGTGTTGGTTTAAATGTATAATATATTTTAGCTTTATCCCATTGCATTTCATATTCTCCAGATTTTACAAACAAATTATTCCTCCACCAAATTAAACTATTAATTTAATATATCATAACTATTTCAGTTTTTAATTTTTTTATGAAATAACAATTTAATAGTATACGTTTTATTGCAATAAATTTTGAAAATTTGCTCTTATTCAATTTAGTCCTACATGAACATTATCATCAGCCGGTGTCAAGTTAAAACTAAAATAAAAACCCGGCAAATAAATCGCCGGGTTAAAGAGTTTCTACTTCTTATCGAAGAAATAGTGTATTGAACTTCCAAATTTAACAGTATAATTATAGCCATCTATACTTCCGTAAACTTCACCTGTTTCAGGATTCGTAATTTGTCCAGTATTTTTAGATAAATTATACTCATTCATCATAGTTGTCCAAACTTTGTTCGCATCGTCTTCACCAAACATGTACTCTAGAATAAACCATGTAGCTTCGAAGTCATTAGTAGAATAAGTATACTGACGAATAGAAAGTGTATGATCTGTATATATACTTACCTTCCCAGTGTCTCCAGCAAACAAGCCTGTTCCGTAAAATCCGGCAGCTTGCTCAGATTCATCATTACTTCTAATTACATCCATACCCGCTACAAATGTTTCAAACTTTGCACTATCAGTGGCATTCATCCTTGCGGCATACTTATCGTTAGCAACCAAAGCATCAATTTTACTGTTGAAATTGGCCATCACCGCGATATCGTCCATTTTCATAGCAGTCGACGGTAAAAATCCTTCAGAATAAATATTGACTGTTTTTGTTGCGTTATCCCACTGCACGGTCGCTCCAAGTTCCTCGGAAACAAACCTTAATGGAACCATTGTCCTCGAGCTTACAATTACTGGTTTAGTATCCATAAACTTAAGTACCCCGTTCTTTGTCATTGCAGTATCGTTGATTGTCATCTCGACAACATTTTTACCGTTTGTTATGGTAACGATTCGATACTCTGCATTCCATTCAACCGTTGCTCCGAGTTTTTCGGAAACGAATCTTACTGGAATCATCGTCCTACTGTTACTATCAATGTAAGGTTGGGAATCAAACTTGATAAGTTGATCATTAACATAAACCTTAACGATAGCTGGAGTTGTCATCGCATCGGCAGTTATACCTGCATTAGGCAAAACTGTTATCAGGCAAATGGCAATTAATATTAGCCCCGTCCTTATTGCTCTTACTGGCTTTCCCATATTATCTCCTTCTTTTTTCTCAATTTTTATGCTCCCGCATTATCCTTTGCAAGGTATTCCTAGTTATTACTCATTATCTTATTTGACCTGCAGCACCGGATTATCAATATCTACAATTCCCAATCTTCCTCCGATTTCAAGTGCTTCGCCATCCTCCGCATATACAGTTTCCTTAAAATAGACGTATCCATATTTATTTGTATCGATTATTTCCCTAAGCACATCAATTGTGAAGGTAAATGCGAAGTACTTGTTTCCTGCAGCTCCTTCAAATGTTTTTGTCGCCACTTTATTCCCATCTGGTGAATAAAAGGTTATATCAATCGTATCGTTTTTCAAAGGTTTTGTGAATCCAAAGTCCATAAACATCCAGGCGGTTTGTTCTGGGGTCGAGACCAAATCATATCCTTTTGAAAAATATATTTCAGAAAGGTTTTTCTCGTCATTAACTTGTGTTTGGGATATGCCTATTCTTTCACCTTCCCAGCCAATGCCGTGGGTTTCATTATAAAATTCTTCGGATCCAGCCTTAACTGAGATGTAGTCTGTATCTTCTGCAAATGAGTCGTCTGTAAATATAGTAGTTTCATCTTTTACAGGCGTTGGTGGATTTGGCAAATCAGTAGATTTATCAACCATCAGCATATCTTTTAATGTCTCTTCCGTATTATTGTATTTTACAGATAGCGCCGAATATGACTGATGCACCATATTCCCACGCAGGAAGTTGCTGCTCTCCGATGCTACTCTTTCTGCCTCTGTCATAAGTCCTACTGTTACCGCTTTAACTTCAGCTTCTTTCCAAGTGAAATCACCTTTTGAATCGTCATAGCCTAATGAACGTAATAGGTATGTAGAGTATGATTTTGCATCTATTGAGTTGTTAGCCCCAAACAATTTGTCTGATACTCCATTCGTCAAGTTGTTGGCATACAAGTATCCTATATATTTATCTGCCCATTTAGGTACATCCGTAAAAGGATGACTGCTTGACTGGGCTAATGCAATATCTTCTTTCCCTAAAAATCTAACAAGCATTACAGATGCCTGAGCCCTTGTAGGCGCCACCTCTAGTTCAAAACCTTTGTCTGTTCCCTGGAAAAGGCCCATGGTCTTTAGCTCGGTTGCCTCAGCCTCATATCCAGTTGCTGCAAATGCTGTCATCCCTGACGAGAAAACCAAGCACAAGGCCAAAATCATAACCATAAATTTTTTCATGTTTCTTCCTCCTAATATTTCTAAATTGTTGTATATAAATTATATCCTTATTTTTCTTTTTGGTATTATGTAAAACATCGTCAAAACTTGCTTTAGACCCATCTAATTGGCACGAAAGCAAAATCTCTTTTTTCATTAGTATGGATTCAGTAACATCCATATTTGGGATAAATCGTGTCATTCCTTCTAAAATACCGAGAACCCTATGTGCCTTTGAAAGC
>JAENWH010000108.1 GCA_016650135.1 Peptostreptococcaceae bacterium | reverse complement strand
TTCATACCAGATTGTATGGATGAGGTGTCCCCATTGCTGTCCGTTGTTCCGCTTCAGTTGCTGGCATATCACATTGCAAAACTTAGAGGTTGCGATATTGATAAACCTAAGAATCTGGCCAAAAGTGTAACGGTTGAATAAAGAAAAATAATTAATAGAATTTCCAATAAAGAGCACCTTTCGAATAGGGTGCTATTTATTATGGTGGTAACAATATATTAAAGTTGGTAATAACATAAAATCTCGGCAATTAATAACAACAAATGTAATTCAATTTAGGGAGGGTACTTATGTACTCTCTTTTAAATTGCTCAAACCTCTGAAGGATCACATTTATTAATAAAACATTTTTGTCCCAGCGTTGACAATTCTGTCCCGGAATGATATAACATAGATAAAGAGAAGAAATCAAGGAGTGTGCCCAATATGAAGAAGAAAAACGTCATCAACTTAATTAAATATCATTCAGAGAATAACGATGCCGGATTTAGAAGTGAAGCATACGAAATCGCTAAGGAATTTGATACAGTTGGAGACTATCAGTTAGCGGAATATATTATGGCTTTAATGTCTAATTCTAATACATTTATACCTCAAATGAAAGAAAATGAGTCTGCGTTGTTTGAAAAGATGGATGTTAAGGGTGAGATGCTTTTACTTCCAGATTTAATTATGCGGGATTTATTAGGAATTGTAAACGCAGTTGCTCACAATGCAGGAATTAACAAGTTTTTGCTTCAGGGGCCACCGGGAACGGGAAAAACGGAAGCTGTAAAACAATTGGCGCGTATCTTGGAGCGTGATATTTATATGGTTGATTTTGCGGCAATAGTTGACAGTAAACTTGGCCAAACCCAAAAAAATATATCTGCATTATTCAAGGAGATAAATAATTTTGTTCATCCGGAGAAGGTTATTGTCTTATTTGACGAAATTGATGCAGTGGCTTTAGATCGCACAAATTCCAATGACCTGAGGGAAATGGGAAGAGCTACATCCGCTACGCTAAAGGGCATTGATTATATGGATGAAAGAGTTGTATTGATTGCAACAACAAATCTATATGAGCATTTTGACAGGGCTTTGATTCGACGCTTTGATTCTATAATAGATTTTAATAGATATACACAAGACGACCTAATGTCGGTCGCAGAAGAAATGTTGAATAAGTTTTTAACCAAATTTAAGCTTGCGAACAAAGATGTAAGGCTTTTTCGCAAGATACTTAACTTAATGTCTCCAATACCATATCCAGGAGAATTAAAGAATATTATAAAAACGGCAGTTGCATTCAGTGATCCGGAGGATGGCATGGATTATTTTAGAAGATTGTATTATACGGTTTGCTCTGAAAAACCGGAGGACTTAAAAAAAATGCAAGCTCAGAAATTTACAATACGCGAAATTGAAATTTTATCAAAGAAGTCGAAAAGCAGCGTCGCTCGTGAATTAAAGGGGGCAGATGAAAATGAATAATATACTGCAGCTAAAAGGACAGTTTCAAAAGAGAGAGAATAGTAGCACTTTTGGCCCAACCCGTTTGCCTAAAGGAGCAATTGTAGCAGCGGAGCATATTGAGGAGCTTATGAAGCAGCTTCAGAGAATTCTTGCTTATTGGGAGAAAAACCAGGTAAAGATAGGCGGAGCATTGATTAGTGTGCATTACAGGCATGTTGCTGCAAAGAGCAACCGCCTCAAAATCTTACTGGGAGAAGGAAGCAAATCCCCCAACGAATCAATTAGAGGTGCGAAATTTATTTGGGGACCTGGAATCGATGAGGGCGAAACTATACAAAAACACGTCTTTACGCATTTTATAAATCTTAAAGCTATTAAGGATTCTATAAAAAAATTAGATGCATCCTCAAGAATTGTCCGGGAAAAGTATGAAGGTAAGATTACAGATAAGGATATTGAGCAGATAAACAATGGAAACTATAGTGACAGCTCTATTTCGAAAACCAATTTTCTAAAGACCATAGTTGATGTACACTTTGTAGAAAAATTTGACATTGATAAAGAAACACAAAAAATAGAAGATGAATCTATAATTACCATATATAAAACCGGGATTGGAACATTAGATTTATTGAGACAATTTGGAATAGATATGATAAATGCCAAGATGATAGATGAGACAACCCTAAGACTAAATCCGGATGAAATCAGAATGCTTCAGGAAAATGCGCCTTATTTGATCGCTATGAATGTGAAAGATTTTTCGAAAATTACACGTGAAGATATGACGTGTTTTAATGATGATGATGAAAAAATGATTACCATTCCAAAACCAGATCAAGAGCCGGTTGTTGGTGTGATTGATACACAGTTTGATGAAAGTGTATACTTTCATGAATGGGTGAAATATAAAAACAAATTGTCATCAGATTTTGAAATAAACGAGAAGGATTGTAGACATGGAACTGCAGTTTCATCAATTATTGTGGATGGCCCTGCATTTAATCCGTCCCTGGATGATGGCTGTGGCAGATTCCGTGTAAGACATTTTGGTGTTGCTACAGCAGGTAAATTCAGCTCCTTTACTATATTAAAACTGATACGAAATATTGTGACTGAAAATAGGGATATTAAAGTTTGGAATTTATCTTTAGGTTCTGCTATGGAGATTAATAATAACTTTATATCACCTGAGGCAGCTGAATTAGATAAGATTCAAAGTGAGTTTGATATAATATTTATTGTTGCTGGAACCAATAAAGAAAAGAATGTACAATCCTCCTATAGAATTGGTGCCCCAGCGGATTCTTTAAATTCGTTGGTGGTGAATGCAGTTGATTTTAGTGGGAAGTCAGCATCCTATACTAGGGTCGGACCTGTATTGTCCTTTTTCCATAAGCCAGATGTAAGCTATTATGGTGGGGATGGTCCTGACAAAATTGTAGTATGCGAATCATTAGGAAAAGCATATGTTAAGGGGACTTCTTTTGCTGCTCCTTGGATAACTAGAAAAATGGCATATCTTATACATATCATGGGTCTTAGTCGAGAAGTAGCAAAGGCTCTTATAATTCATTCAGCTGCCGGATGGAATCGCAAGGACGATGGTTCATTTCGTATTGGTTATGGAGTTGTACCCAAGCGGATTGAAGATATTCTGAATTCGAAGGATGATGAAATTTGCTTTATTATGAACGGGTCAATCGATGAATATGAAACCTACACATACAACATACCAGTTCCTCAGAATATGAAGGCACATCCGTATTTCGCCAAGGCAACACTTGTATATTTCCCCAAAAGTGATCGTAATCAAGGGGTAGATTATACGAGTACTGAGATGGATATCCATTTTGGTCGCATTATGGAGAAAAAAGGTAAGGCAACTATAAAAACAATAGATTGCAATAAGCAGGCAGAAGACGGAGTGGTTGCTATTTATGAAGAAGAAGCACGTAAAATGTACCGTAAATGGGATAACGTAAAACACATTAATGAAACAATCAAAGATGGTGCCAAACCACGAAAGGTTTATGATTCGGGGATGTGGGGATTAAGTATAAAGACGAAGGAACGTCTTGCACCCAAAGCAGGTCGTGGACTTCAGTTCGGAGTTATCGTTACCTTAAAGGAAATGAATGGTGTGAACCGTATCGATGACTTTATAAAGATGTGTATGGTCAGAGGTTGGATTGTAAATAGAATTGATGTTAGCAATCAATTGGATATCTACCATAAAGCAGAAGCGGAAATTGATTTTGAGTGATTATCAGCTAGGGCCTGGTGGCGCACTTTGGGGCTGGAAGCCAGCCAGGGCAAGGATTGTGGGGGATATTTGTGGTTTTTTGTTAAGTTTGCAAAACAGCAAAGCGGCGTTGGGCTGCGGGGTATGGATGGAAGCGTTTGGGTGAGCACTTATCATCGCTGCAATGCGACGTGCAACGATGGCGGAAATACCGATTTATATTGAAACGATAAATACAACTGTAAGCAAAAGGAAAGACATCAATAAGATTCTATATAGGGAAACCATTAGCAATAAATCTTTATTAACACAATTTGATAGAGCCATAGAGATTTTCGAGCAATATTATACATTTGAGGAGATAGAGGGCTATATAAGAATAAAAAAAGAACTAATCCCAAAAGAAGCCTTTAGAGAATCTTTAGCAAATGCAATTGTTCATAGGGTTTGGGATACTAACTCATATATACAAGTAGCAATGTATGAGGACAGGATTCAAATAAATTCTCCGGGAGGTTTGCCAGCAGGCATTTCTAAAGAAGAATATTTAAATGGAAATATTTCTGTTCTAAGAAATTCAATCATTGCAGGTGTTTTTAATAGATTGAATATTATAGAAAAGTTTGGGACAGGAATAGCAAGGATAAATGATGAATATTCACACAGCATATCTAAGCCTGATTTTGATGTAAGCGAAAATAGGATTAGAATAATATTGTCTGTTACTGAAATTGATAAATTAGATTTGTCTAAAGATGAACTCTTTATTTATGATTTATTAAAAGAAGGTCTAGAGTTAACTAGAAAAGAGATCGATTTAAAAACCAAATTTGAAAAGTCAAAAACCCTAAAAATTCTAAATAGTCTTGTAGATAAAAATATAGTTGTAAAAAAAGGCAGCAGTACTGCAGTAAAGTATAAGTTGAAGTAAATTATCAGCTAGGGTCTGGTGGCGCCGGTTGGAAGCTAGAACTTGACTGGATTATGGGCGATATGGGCAAATGTTTGAAAAACTAGAATATCAATATCGGAGCCCTCTCATACACCAAATACAATTAGTGAGGAGAAAAGCTGGTGATTGCAAGGGCTGGAGAGCCAGTCTGACTGACAGCAAAGGGTTTCTGGTGCTAGATGACTGCCTGGTGGACCTGGATCCGTACCGGAAGAAAATGGCAGTGAAGATTATCCGAAAATTCGCTGAGACGCATCAGGTGATATTCACCACTTGCAGTCCGGAGACGGCCAGGGAACTGGGTGGGAATTTGGTGGGGATGCAGTGAGTGAAAGAAAGACGGGATTTGGGTGTACTAATATTTGGATATACATTGGAGTATAATTATTGAGAGAAATAACCATCTATGAAGTAATATAGGTATATTTTAGGGGGGGTTTGTAGTATTATTAAAGGGTAAGAGTCAAGATAAAATTGGACATTAAAAACATAAAAAATTGTTGGAAATAGGTAAAAAATGTGCTTAAGGCATGTGGTAGAGAAACTAATTGACAAATATAAAAGAAAAGATAAAGGATTTCATATGGAGGAAAATATGAAAATTAAAAAGAGACGGGATACTGAAATATATGAAAACTATTGGAAATTTACAGCTGCACATTTGGACATTACGGGAACAAAATTCAATAATTGTCTCAATGTAATTATCATATATATTGATAATAATTATAATGCCATTCAAGAAAATGCAAAGTTAAATAATAACTTTATTGAATCAAAATTATACAAAGATTTACAAGAAAAAATAATTAAGGTTTCTGGATTTCAAGGAAAGGATCCAGGTTTATCAGCTCGAAAAGTGATTAATCAATTTGTTAAAATAGGTTTTGTGAATCCAATGCTCTTAGGATACCATTCGTTTGTTAAAAAATTTATTGTTGAAACCGATAAAGACAGAAAAAAGATAATTTTTTCAAAAATATTTTATGAATGTTCATCGTTAGCATCAGATGTTACCATTGACAAACGAAATTTAAAACACGTCAAATTTTTATTGAAGACACTTGACGAAAGTGGCCCTCTAAACGCAAGAGATATAATGGGATTGATGGTTACGGATATAACAAATTATAAAGCAGGTTATCTTACAAGGGAAGATTTGAATTTGCAGTATCAATATGCTGTAGAAAGTAACTTTGATGAAAGGAAATATAACCAAATTAGTCATCTGATAGGGTATTTAAAGAGATTCATTGATTTGAAATATGATAAATATAAAAGGCTTTTTTGGTTTGTTGACGACAAATCGATTATTGATATCGATTTTGACAAAACTTACATTAGAGATGGGATTAAACATAGAATTTTCAAAGAAGAATTAAGAGAAGAATCCTTAGGCTTTTACGGTAAGGTAATTTGTTATTTTGATAAATTGGCATATAAGTCGTTAATAGCCTCACATATTAAACCGTGTTCCCAGTGCTTAAAAGAAAATAACGAGTACGAAGCATATGATTTAAATAATGGGTTACTTTTAAATCCAACAATTGATTCTTATTTTGACAAATTCGATATTTCGTTTGATGAAAATGGGGAGATATTAATGGGCAAGAGTGTTGATGAGAATGTTAAGGTGCAATTTGGAAGGAACAAGTTAGATTCATTCGTATTCAATGAAAATCGTCAGAAATATATGAAATATCATCGAAATATCTTTAGAGAGAAAAATGGAATTTAGGGGGGTAATAAAATGCCATATAATTACATAGATTTGTTCTGTGGATCTGGAGGGTTTTCTCTAGGATTTGATAAAGCGGGATTTGAAAATGTTTTTTCAGTTGAATATGACAAGGGAATAGCAAGTACTTATAAACGTAATTTC
>JAENWH010000009.1 GCA_016650135.1 Peptostreptococcaceae bacterium | reverse complement strand
ATCACTACAACGGAAAAATACCAGGGCAGCTTAATTGAAGAGTCAGTGGAAATTATTACTGATCAGGGAAAGGCAGTTAAAGTATATAAGGCGATAGAGAAAAAAATATCATTGATTGATTTGCGAAGAATTTATCGTGTATTCAATTCTTCTCTTCCTGATAAAGAAATGGCTATTTTGTCTTATATAGAATTAGGCTTCAAACTTGGCGATAAAATAAGTTTGTACCATACCAATCCAATAGTGAAAAAAATGGAGAATGCCCAGTATAAGATAGGTAGAGAAGTGGAAAGAATGCTGGGGTTGACAAGGTTTTCAGGGATAAACGGGGGGATTTTGTATGCCAGAATAGAGCCGGAGCATGACGTCCTGGAATTCATAGGAGGCCACTTCAGTGATCGATTGAAAAATGATCCATTTATTATTCATGACGCAGGAAGAGGGAAAGCAATCATCTCGCAGGGAGGAAATTGGTATGTTTCCGGATTTACTGAAAAAGATTATCAGAAAATGCCATCCATCAGTAAAGAGGAAAATGATATCAGAAAGCTCTGGAAAAAGTATTTTGAAACAATAGCAATAAAAGAAAGATTGAATCCAAAATGTCAGAAAAATCTGATGCCCGTCAGGTACTGGAAAAATTTGACGGAAATGCTTTAAAAATGCTTTAAAAGTTGACGATTTTAAGAGTGTGGGATATACTATTACTATAAAATACTATGAAAGACTATAGAATACTATAGAATAAAAATTAGTACAGTGAGGAGAAGAATATGAAATATTTACTTTCCGACAGAATGCAAGGTATGGAAGCATCTGCAATCAGAGAACTTTTAAAAGTGGCACAGGATCCAACCGTTATCGCTTTTTCTGCTGGCAATCCAGCACCAGAAAGCTTTCCAATAGCAGAAATGGCAGAAATTTCCGCCTCCATTTATAAGAACTCTCCATCTAAGGCATTGCAGTATGGAATTTCTGAAGGGTATCCTCCGCTTAGAGAATTAACAGCAAAACGGCTTAAAGAAAAGCTGAATATAGGTAAGGATTTTGATCAGTTAATTATTGTTTCCGGTGGACAGCAAGGGATGGAACTTTCTACCAAGATGCTGACTAATCCTGGAGATACAGTTATATGTGAATCCCCAAGTTTCATTGGCTCCATCAATGCATTTAAATCCTACGATTTAAATTTAAAATCAGTGGAGATGGATGAGATGGGGATTGTACCTGAATCACTTGAGGCCATTGTAAAAGAGGATAATCGAGTTAGATTTTTATATACCATTCCCACCTTCCAAAACCCGTCAGGGAGAACAATGACTCTGGAACGAAGGAAAAAAGTTCTGGAGCTTGCCAGGAAATATGACTTTATTATATTGGAGGACAATCCATATGGGGAGTTAAGGTATACCGGCGAAGAAATTCCTACAATCAAGAGTTTAGATAATGAAGGCCGTGTTATTTACGTTGGATCTTATTCAAAAGTGCTTGCACCAGGAATCAGGATTGGTTTTGTGTGCGCACACAAGGATATCATTGCGAAAATGGTTATTGCTAAACAGGTATCGGATGTTCATACCAATCAGTTTTTTATGATGGTTGCAGCTGAATATCTGGAAAAATGCAATCTTGATCAGCATATAATAAGCGTAAGAAAATTATATAAGGACAAGCTTGATTTAATGTCTGGTTGCATAGAAAAATATTTCCCTAAAGAGGTGATTTTCCATAAACCTGACGGCGGATTGTTCCTATGGTGTCAGCTTCCGGAAGGATATGACGCAATGGGGTTATGTAAATTAGCAGGGGAAAAGAAGGTTTCTATCGTTCCGGGAAGAGTTTTTGAAGTGGAAGAGAAAGAAATTTCTGGAACATTTAGAATGAATTTTTCTACGCCAAGTGATGAGAACATCGTGAAGGGTGTGGAAATTTTAGGGGCAGTCATAAAAGAATATCTGGAAAACAATAAACCTGTACAGATATAGAGAGTGAAATGATGGACAGCAGACTTAAAAAAATTATCGAAGAAAGTGAAAGCATTGTATTCTTTGGGGGTGCAGGCGTATCAACTGAAAGTGGAATCCCCGACTTCAGATCAGAGTCGGGGCTTTATTTTGCTAAGCAGAAATACGGATATTCACCGGAAGAGATGCTTTCCCATACTTTTTTTATGAACAAAACAGAATTGTTCTTTGACTACTACAGAAATAACATGATTTATCTGGAAGCGAAACCAAACCAAGCCCATATTACGCTTGCCAGACTTGAAGCTCAAGGAAAGCTTAGGGCAATAATTACTCAAAATATTGATGGCCTTCATACAATCGCCGGGAGTAAAATAGTGCATGAACTTCATGGCTCTGTCAGAAGAAATACCTGTATGGAATGTAAGGCAAAATACGACATTGAATATATTGTGAATTTCAAAGAAATGATTCCTCGCTGCAAAAAGTGTGGCGGGATCATAAAACCCGATGTAGTTTTGTACGAAGAAGGTTTAGATGAAGGTACTGTAAAAGCCTCTGTAAATGCAATTGGTAATGCAGATACGCTGATTGTCGGCGGAACCTCCTTAGTGGTATATCCGGCAGCAGGGCTTTTGAATTACTTTAAGGGAAAAGAAATAGTGCTGATAAATAAGTCGGAAACTGGATACGACCGTCGAGCGACTCTTGTGATTAACGACAGCATTGGAAAGGTGTTAGCAAACGTGGTATAATAATTTATCAGGGAAAGAGAAAGGGATTTACATAAAATGAAAATATTAGTAGCAAATGATGACGGAATCAGGGCAGAGGGAATTTACCAGTTGGTAAGAGCCCTTTCTTCAGTCGCGGATATATATGTTTGTGCGCCTCACGTGCAAAGAAGTGCAAGTGGTCACAGTATTAGCATAGGGATACCCCTCAAAATAGAGGAAGTGCAATTTAAAAATGCGAAATTGGCGTTGGAGATTACGGGAACACCAGCTGATTGTGTGAAATTGGGATTGAAAATTTTAGACAGCAAAGGAATTAAAATTGACATGGTGTTCTCAGGAATAAATCATGGTGGAAATTTAGGAACGGATACTTTATATTCTGGAACAGTTTCTGCTGCAATTGAAGGTGCTTTTAACGGGATTCCTTCAATAGCTGTTTCCGTAAATGATCATTTCCCTACAAACTTTGAATATGCTTGTGATTTGGCAGTAAAAACATTGAAAAAAGTATATGGTAAATTAGATTGTGATACAATTCTTAATATTAACGTGCCGAACTTACCGGCCGAACAAGTAAAAGGCCTTAAGTATACAAGATTGGGAAAGCGTGAGTACGAAAACTGGTTTAGAGAAGAGAAAAATGAATTAGGCTGTAATGAATACTGGTACTCGGGTGTACCGGTAATATATGAAAATTTGGCAGAGGATATAGATGTCAAGTCTATGCAGGACGGTTATGCATCAATAACCCCCCTTCATTATGATCTTACAAGCCACAGACTGTTAGAAGACTTAAAGAAGTGGGGGATTGAGGAATGATGAATTTGAAAATCAAAAAAGAGGATGCCGTTTTGGTTGTTATAGATTTTCAGGAAAGATTAATGCCTGTCATGAAAAACAGCCAGGAGCTTGAACAAAAAATGGTGAAACTTATCAAAGGCTGTATTGTATTGGGATTGCCAATCATAACGACACAGCAATATACAAAGGGATTGGGCGAAACAATCGGATCGATTAAAGAGGCTATGGGTAAGAATTTTTTACCGATAGAGAAAACAAGCTTTAGCGCCATGGGTGAACCGAATTTTGTAGAAGTGTTGGAAACCAGCGGGAAAAGGATTGTCATTCTTACCGGCATCGAGGCGCATGTTTGTGTGCAGCAGACGGCATTGGATTTACTTGAGGAAGGTTATCAGGTCTTTTTGGTAAATGATGCTGTTTCTTCAAGAGACAATACAGACAAAAAATACGCACAGAGAAGAATCTGCGAAGCGGGAGCGGTAGGAACCACATATGAAGCCGTATTATTTGAACTTGTTGGTGGTGCAAAAGCTGATGGATTTAAACAGATTTCCGGGATAGTGAAATAATATGTTTTTGCTGGATAACAGGATTACAATAGAGAGCAGGCCAATCCTCGAGGAATTCTTAGACGGCTTCGATTACAACACCTCGGGTATTTCGTTTTCTTCTTTATATATGTGGCGAGACATAAACAATTTTTGCTGGCAGAAAATAGGGGATTATATTTGTATTTCAGGACTCAGCCATCTTGTGGTTGATAAACAGGAACCATTTTTATTCCCTCCATTAACGAATAATGGTAAGTATGACTCTTCCTCTTTGAGAAAAACGATTTATGCTGCGAAGAAAATATTTAAGGAAAAGGGATATGAATTTGGTATCAGACTTATGCCAAAACATATGATTGAAATTATAGAAGAAGCCTGTCCAGGCGAAATGGATTTTATGGACGACAGGCCAAATTACGATTATGTTTATACAAAGCAGAGTTTGATTGAACTGAAGGGAAGAGGCTTGCACAGTAAAAAGAACCACCTTAATTATTTTTTTAACAATTATTCCTATGAATATGTGCAATTGACGTCGTCCATGTCCGACAAAGCCATGAAATTCATTGAAGAGTTCAATGAAAGAAAGAAATTATCTGAGCATGAAATGAAGCTTCTGAAAATGGAAGAAAGAGCCATGCTTCATGTTTTTCAGAACCTGGAAAAAGTGGGATATTTGGCAGGAGCAATTCTCATAGACGGAAAAATCGAAGCAATCAGTATCGGTGGTAAAATTAATAAAAATACTGTAACAGTTCATGTTGAAAAGGCTAACACGGATTTCAGGGGGATATACCAGGCAATTAATAATGAATTCTGTAGGCATATGCCCGAAGAAATAACTTTGGTCAACAGAGAAGAAGACATGGATATCATGAATTTAAGAAAAGCAAAATTGTCTTACAAGCCTATTTGGATGGAAGAAAATTATATGGGAATCTTCAAAAAATAAATAAATTGGGAAAGTTCAGAATAATTGGAATATCCCAATATAACGTTAAAACATTAACTTTTATTTACAAATCCAAAAAAAATAGAGTATAATTAGAGCATATTAATAATTTGTTTTTTTGTAATACTTAAAATTAGGAGGAATAGTATGAGAGAAGTAGTAATAGTAAGTGCAGTAAGAACTCCAATAGGGAGTTTCGGGGGCGTTTTGAAAGGTATAAAAGCTGTAACTTTGGGCGCTGTCGCAGTAAAAGAAGCAATCAAGAGAGCTGGAATTGACCCTGCAATCATTGACGAAGTTGTCTTTGGCAATGTTCTTCAGGGTGGACTTGGACAAAACGTTGCAAGACAAGTTGCAATGGAAGCTGGGATTCCAAAAGAAGTTCCATCATTGACAATAAATAAAGTGTGCGGATCAGGGCTTAGAGCAATTGGACTTGCAGCATCCATTATAAAAGCAGGAGATGCTGATGTTATTGTTGCAGGTGGTACAGAAAGCATGTCACTTTCAAACTATGCTATCCCGGCAGCAAGATGGGGTGCTAGAATGGGCGACAATAAAATTGTTGATATGATGGTAAACGATGGCCTTACCGATGCATTCAATGGGTATCACATGGGAATTACAGCTGAAAATATTTGTGAGCAGTGGAAATTAACAAGAGAAGAGCTAGATGCATTTTCAGCAAATTCACAGCAGAAAGCAGAAGCTGCAATAACTTCCGGAAGATTTAAAGATGAAATCGTCCCTGTAGTTATACCAGGCAAAAAGGGAGATATAGTTTTCGATACGGATGAGGGTCCTAGGTTTGGAACAACAAAAGAAAGTCTTAGCAAGTTAAGACCAGCTTTCAAAAAAGATGGCGGAATGGTTACAGCTGGCAATGCATCCGGTATTAATGATGCAGCAGCTGCAGTTATTGTTATGTCAAAGGAAAAGGCTGATGAATTAGGAATTAAATACCTTTGTACGATCAAGGGATATGCCTCAGCAGGCGTTGATCCAAGCATTATGGGTATTGGTCCGGTTCCTGCTACAAAAAAAGCACTTGAAATCGCTGGTTTAACAGTTGCAGATCTTGACCTTATTGAAGCAAATGAAGCATTTGCAGCACAATCAGTTGCAGTTGGAAAAGAGTTAGGATTTGATCCAGCAAAATTAAATGTTAACGGTGGTGCAGTTGCGCTTGGACATCCAATCGGATCATCCGGATGCCGAATTTTTGTAACCCTTATCCATGAAATGCAGAAGAGAGATTCCAAATATGGATTAGCAACTCTTTGCATTGGCGGCGGACAGGGGACTTCACTTATCGTGGAGAGATAAGCCCATTATAAGCATCCGACATTGGGCTTGGGATTTTTAAAACCGTTGCAATTGCTCAAGTAAAATTTAAGTTATCCACAGAAAATCTGTGGATAACTTTTTTTAGTATGCCCAGTATGGGCGACGTTGCTTACCTTAACTCTGGAGCATTATAGCAGGTTCGTTATTAGAAGCAACGGATTGTTATTATACAAGTCTTTTGCCAGCACAGAACTGTCAAGAGAAGTTAAAATTGTAAAAGTGCTTTCTGGACTGGTAAGATTTATTACAGGAATCATGACCGCCAGAATAATGTACAAAACAATCATGCCTTTAAAGAATCCAAAGGCGAGTCCTAGAAGTCCATCAATTAATCCGGTAGGACCTTTCCTGTTTCTCTTGGAGAAAATAATGGTGATGAAGTACAGGAACAGTTTAACCGCGATGACAACAATTAAAAAAGAAATGATAACCATAATTAGATCAGTTAAACTGGATGCGATATTTGTCGAAACTGTATTAGTGACATTGTCTACAAAATCACCGACTAAATTGGGGATACCTCCTGATTTGAAAGAACCCTGCGGCGCCCCCTGCGGTATTTTGCTCAACAGCTTGTCGTTAATAGAAGTATAAAAAAAATCTTTTGAAATCAAATATTCTTTCACTCGAGGTGCAAAAAAGAAACCGCAGGAAAGAGAAATAAGCCAACCCACCAGGTGCAGAAAGGTTGAAATAAAACCATTCCGATAGCTTATTGCCATTATTACAACCAAAATGGAAAACAGAATAATATCAATAATCATATTTAGCGCCTCCTTTGTAAAGTATTAGTGCCAGATATTCCCTAAGCGAAATGATAGCATACGGAATTATTTCAGGTTTTCGGGATTCAGGCATTCAAGTTCAGAGATTACAAAAAGGCCGTCTTTTCTAATCAGCACGTCATCAAACCAAATCTCCCCGCCACCGTATTCGGGACGCTGGATCATCACAAGATCCCAATGCAAAGTTGAAATGTTCCCGTTAAAGGCATCTTCATATGCTGCCCCAGGAGTAAAGTGGAAAGAACCCGCAATTTTTTCATCAAATAAGGTGTCCTTCATTGGTTCCAGAATAAATGGATTCACGCCGATGGCAAATTCTCCAACATATCTTGCGCCATCATCAGTATCCAACAGTTCATTAATTCTGACAGTATTATTTGATGTAGCTTTTACTATTTTGCCTTTTTCAAATTCAAAGACTATATTTTCGAAGGTAAAGCCTTGCTCTTCAGAAGGTGTATTGTAGGAGATTGTTCCATTAATAGAATCGCGAACAGGAGCAGTATAAACTTCTCCATCAGGAATATTCATAGTGCCGGCACATATAATGGATGGAATGTCTTTTATGCTAAAGGTTAAATCTGTTGCAGGTCCAATTAAATGTACTTTATCGGTCTTGTCCATCAAGTTGGACAAATTGATCATTGCCTGACCCATTTTTCCATAATCCATGGTGCACACGTCGAAGAAAAAATTCTCAAACGCCTCTTGACTCATATTAGCTAGCTGAGCTAAAGATGGGTTTGGAAATTCAAGAACCACCCATTTCGTCTTATTTACTCTGTAATCAAATGCTGGTTTAAGCTTGTTATAATACAGGTTCTGTTTGGAAGCGGGGACATCTGCCAGCTCTGAAGTGTTATCACCAGCACGCACAGAAATGTAGGCATCCATTCCTTCAATCTGCTTTAACAGATACTCGTTTAAAAATTCAAACTGGTTTTCTGACGAGCCTAACATTATTTCTCGAAGAATAGAAGCATCTCTAATATTTACATATGGAAAACCGCCTTTTGCATAAATATCTTTTATGAGTTGACGTATTAAGTTTTTTGTACTGGTGCCTTCATATTCAATCAAGACTTTCTCCCCTGGTTGAATATTCGTGGAATAATAAACTAAAACCTTTGACAGCTTTTTAATTCTCTCATCCATCTCGATCTCCTTATATTGTGTAAAATTATATTAACTTAACTGTAATAATAAGTTGAGGTTATGATGATATTATATTACAGAATAAAAATAACCGCAATCTAAAGTAAGTAGAAGCAAATTTAAGGAACGTGAGTTTTTAATTGTAACGAGCTAAAATTTGTTATATAAGAAAGTAAATAATTAAAAGAAAAATTAATAAATAAATAAATGGCATAAAATATTGAACGGAAAAAACATAAAGTATTGACCTTAAAAAAGAATAGCGAGGAATAATATGACGAGATATGTTGCACAAAGAGTTGCCTAGGCATTAATTGTTCTACTATTGATAACATGTGCCACCTTCCTTCCCAATTGTAGAGTATTTATATAATACCGCAGATAACCATAAAGCAATTGGTGAAGCGTTGCAGAATATGTGGCAGACGGAATTAGGCGTTACAGTAACCCTTTCTAACCAGGATTGGAATGTGTTCCTGCAAACCAGAAAAGATGGAGATTATTCCATTGCTCGTAATGGTTGGATTGCAGACTACAATGACCCTATATCCTTTCTGGATATGTGGATAACAGGCGGTGGAAATAACGATGCACAGCATTCAAATCCTGAATACGACAAAATGCTTAAGCCAGTAAAAGCTTCTTCTGATCAAACAGAGAGAATGGACTTGATGCATCAGGCAGAAGATATAATAATTGGACAAGATAACGCACTCGCGCCGATTTACTTCTATACACAACCATATATGTTGAAAGACAGTGTTAAAGGTATGTATTATACCCCACTTGGATTTTTCTTCTTTGGTTACGTGTCAAAAACCGAATAATTTAATTTAAAATACAATACAAAAAGGGTGACGGATTTAATGATTTAATCCGTCACCCTTTTTGCATTAAAGATTGAATAATCATATTAAGTATGGTAATATTGTAAAGTATATGAGAAATTTTATGATAGAAGCTTTAAAGGAAGCCGGAAAAGCCATGGCCAGGGGGGAAGTCCCTATTGGTGCAGTCGTGATTAAAGATGGTGAAATTATTGGCAGAGGATACAATTTAACAGAGTCCTTGAAGGATCCAACGGCACACGCAGAGATTAATGCAATAAGGGAAGCGGCGTCTTTTTTAGGCGGCTGGAGACTTACAGACTGCACCATGTATGTTACCGTTGAACCTTGCCCAATGTGTGCAGGTGCTTTAGTGCTGTCAAGGATAGCAAAGCTGTACATTGGAACAATGGACCCGAAAGCGGGGGCATGCGGTTCCATATTTAATATAGTTTCCTGTAACAAACTGAATCATGAAATCGAAATAGAAACAGGAGTTATGCAGCAAGAGTGTGAAGGCATAATGAAAGACTTTTTTAAAGAACTCAGGAAAAAGAAATCGGAGGAAATTCAGCTATGAAAAGACTAGGGGCAATCATTAGCCTTACATTATTAATTGTCATGTTAACCACATCGTTCGCTTTTGCAGGAACCTTGGAACTTGTAAGCAGTTATCCGGAGGATGGAGACGGAGGGTTTCAGATTGAAAATACGGGTGTGAAATTATATTTTAATGAGGATGTTATTAACAAGGATAACAATGCAGTCAATGATAAGGCAATAAAAATTGTGAATTCAAAGGGCAAAAAAATGCCTGTGAAATTATTTTACAGCACCAAAGAAGAGGGACTGGTTTTAGTGTTAATTGAGGGAACTCTTGAAAGTAATTCGGAGTACACCTTGCATGTAACGGAGGACTTTACTGCAGCAGACGGAGATCTTATTTCGAAACCTATCAGTCTTACATTTAAAACAAGAGATATGTCAAAAGATATGACAGTGAATATGGTGTTGATGGGACTGATGTTTGTTGGTGTACTATTCTTTTCTTCCAGAAATGTTAAAAAACAGGCGGCAAAACAGCAAGAGGAAAAAACAAAAGATGACAAAGTGAATCCTTATAAGGTTTCAAAAGAAACGGGCAAGTCTGTTCAAGAGGTTGTCCAGAAAAATGCGAAAGCAAAAGAGAAGAGGTCACGCCAGGAAGCAAAAAATAATCCTGATAATGGAAAAGCAGGAAGTGGAGAAATGCAGGCGTACCTTATAGATAAAGGGCCAAATCACTATAAAGTATCGTCACCGAAGCCGATTTCGTTAGCTGGAAGCAGCTATAAGACGGGAAGAAAAGCAAAGGCTGAAGCAGCGGCGGCAAGAGAAGCAGCAGCGAAGAAGGCAGGGACAACTAGGCCTAAGAACCAGTCAGGTAAAACCAAAAACAAGAAAAAGTAACCTAATAATGTTTTGAAATGAGCGGATTCCCGCTCATTTTCTAATTGAATATAAGAATAAAAACATTGAAGAAGGTGAGAAATTGCAAACTTTAACAAAAAACATTACACTGAGATCTTTTGCAAAAATAAATCTTTCAATAGATGTTATTGGAAAGCTTCCCAGCGGATATCATGAGGTTGACATGATTATGCAGCAGCTTGAGTTTCATGATAAGGTTAAGATTACATGGGAGCCGGCCGAAAAATGGTCAATAAACGTCTCCACAAACAGAATATATATTCCGACGGATCAGCGGAATATTGCCTATAAGGCGGCACAAAGCATGATTGAACTTGTAAAGGACAGTCATAAAGGAAGAATAGACATAAAAATAGAGAAACGGATTCCTGTAGCAGCGGGCCTAGCAGGTGGAAGCGGGAATGGTGCCATTGTGTTGCTGGCATTAAATCATCTTTGGGGGCTAGGACTTGATGTGGCAAAGTTATGTGAAACAGGAGCGGCGCTGGGAGCAGATGTACCATTTTGCATCATGGGATGTGCCAGGAGCAATAAACTGCTCGGTACACAGATGAATAATGATCCTTTGGCTTGTTCCTGTGCCAGGGCAAGAGGGATAGGCACTGACCTCGAGCCGATAAAACCGGGTTTGGATTGTTTTGTGGTTTTAACCAAGCCGCCAATAAGCGTTTCTACGAAAGAGGTATATGAAGGTTTAGATTTGAGCGGGGAAGTTGAAAGACCGGATAATAATCAACTGGTTGCCGGGCTTAAAGAAAAAAATTATTACAAAGTGACAAAAAATATGATTAATGTACTTGAAATTTATACCATAAACAGTTATCCTGTTATTATGTATACAAAGAACAAGATAAAAAAGTTTGGAAAACCACTGCAGGTTTTAATGAGTGGCAGTGGACCGACAGTCTTTGCTATTTATACCAACAAAGAAAAAGCCAGATCAGCAGCAGATTATCTGAAAAAGATAAATAGGGACACTTATCTGACCAAAACCACTTTATAGAAAAATATAGTAGTAGAAGAGGGAGAAAGATGCTTAATTTTGATATCCAAAACCATAGACCCTTGAGGGAAATTGTTTATGAAGAATTAAAACTTCTTATTGTTAAAGGTAAGATAAAGCCTGGAATGAGGCTAATGGAAGAAGAACTTGCAGAAGATATGGGAGTAAGCAGAACCCCAATCAGAGAAGCCATCAGAAAACTTGAAAAAGAAGGGCTGATTACAATAGAACCTAGAAGAGGCGCCTATGTATCGCAGCTTTCGAGGCAGGATATGTTGGAAATTCTGGAAGTCAGACAAAATGTTGAGGGCTTTGCTGCAGAATTGGCTGCAAAAAGAATTACCGAAGAAGAAAAAATAAAGCTTAGAGAAATTGCAGAAGAGTATGAGATTGCAGTGAAAGAAGATGATATGGCTGCCATGATAAAAGCGGATACTGCATTCCACCATATTATTGCAGAAGCCACTAGAAATAAAATATTGATCCAAATGGTGGAACAGCTTCAGGTGTTGGTGCTTCGATTTAGATATCTTTATTATGATAATTTCAAAAGGTCAGAAAAAATGACAGCGGAACATAAAATGATTTACCAGGCAATTTTTGATGGAAACCCTGATATCGCCAAAGAATCAGCGGATGTTCATATTAACAGATTGAAAGAACTTGTTTTATCAGAAGAAATAGGAAGTAAGATTACTTCAACTAGATAGGATGAAAATTGCCGGAGACAAGTCATGAATTGACTTGTCTCCGGCTTTTATATTTGTGACATTTGTCTTTTGTATTCATAAAACATGTTTTGCCACCTCGACTCCTTCTCGTGCATCTTTTACAAAAAAATCTGCGCCGACAAAGGCTGCATATTCAGGAGTCAGTACAGCCCCGCCAACCATAATGCGGCAGTCGATGCCTGCTTCTCTGATTGCAGAGATTGTGAGTTTCATATTTTTTACGGTTGTGGTCATAAGTGCACTAAGCCCGATTAATTTCACATTGTGTTCTTTGGCAGCTTCAACGATGTTTTCTATTGGAACATCTTTACCAAGGTCTATTACTTCATAACCGTAATTTTGTAAGAGCATTTTCGCAATATTCTTGCCTATGTCGTGTATATCGCCAAGAACAGTAGCCACAAGAATTTTGCCTTTGCTTGTTGATGGACCGTCAGAGCCTTTCACTTCCTTGATGACATCAAAGCAGGCTTTAACGGTTTCGGCAGACATCATCAGAGAGGGAAGAAAGATTTCTCCTTTTTCAAAACCGTCACCCACCTTATTCAGGGCTGGTATAAAGCATTCATCTATGATTTCAAGGGGCTCCTTCGCCTGTAGTAGAATGCGAACCTGTTCAGCCGCCTCTTCCCTCCTGCCTTCGATAATAAACTCTTCAAGCGCATCATAGCCCGCTCTTAATGAACCGACCGGCTGGCAGATGAGATCATTACTGCTTCCCGAATATTTTTCTATATATTTGGCAGAACCTATATCCTGACAATTGATTACTTTATAGGTATCCACAGCCCTCATCATTTCTAAAGACATAGGATTGAGGATTGGCACATCCAGGCCGGCACCCATGGCGGCAGCTAAAAACGTGCTGTTCATTAAAGGTCTGTTCGGCAACCCAAAAGAAACGTTGCTAACGCCTAAAATGGTTTTTACGCCTAAACGGGATTTTACAAGTTTTATCGCATCTAAAGTTGCCAGTACACCGTCCTGCTGTGCAGAAACGGTTAATGTCAGGCAATCAATAATAACATCCTCTTTTGGAATGCCGTAAGAAGCAGCGGTGTTGACAATTTTTTCTGCAATGGCATATCTGCCTTCAGCTGTTTCAGGAATTCCGTTTTCATCCAGGGTTAAGCCAACAACAACGGCACCATATTTTTTTACAATTGGAAACAGTTCAGCCATAACTTCTGATTTCCCATTGACAGAATTAACAAGGGGACGGCCGTTGCAGGCCCTTAACCCGGCTTCAATCGCATGGATATCTGCGCTGTCAATTTGAAGCGGCAGGCTACTTATTCCCTGAACTTTTTTAATGACCTGCGCGATAACGCCTGGTTCATCTATTTCAGGCAAGCCAACATTAATATCTAAAACATCGGCGCCGTTTTTTGCCTGATCCAGGGCCTCTCCCAATATGTATTCTATTTGATTGTTTCTAAGCGCTTCTTTCAATTTCGGTTTGCCCGTTGGATTTATTCTTTCACCAATAACCGTTATTTTATTATCAAGAATGACAGTTTGAGTGGTGGAGGTCACCGCGGTAACAGGTTGGACAGTAATGGCAACAGGAGCTTGCATGTTTGCAACTATTCTTATTTCCCTGATGAAATCAGGGGTTGTTCCACAGCAGCCGCCAATTATTTTAACACCTGCTTTCAACATTCTGGAAATATATCCTGCATATTCAACAGGAGTTATTTCATAGACAGTTTCACCATCTATGATTTGAGGAAGCCCTGCATTTGCCTGTACAATAACAGGCAGTCTGCTGTATTTCAATATTTTTTCAACAATCGGTAGAAGCTCTTTAGGACCCATGGAACAGTTCAGACCTATTGCATCAGGACCGAGGCTTTGCAAAGTAATAGTTCCAGTAACAGGGTCCGTGCCGGTAAAGGTTCTGCCATCCTGTTGATAAGTCATACAGGCAATGACGGGCAAAGAAGTGTTTTCCTTTGCGGCAAGGATTGCTGCTTTGGTTTCATAGATGTCCGACATGGTTTCAATGATAATAACATCAGCTCCGGATCTTTCACCAATAACCATTTGCTGTTTAAACAGCTCATAAGCCTCATCAAAGGTTACTGTACCAAGGGGCTCCAGAAGTTGCCCACATGGACCAATGTCCAATGCAACATATTTCGACCCGGACATTTTTGCCAAATGAACGCCAGCGCTGACTATTTCTTCCACGGTATAACCGCTGTCTTTCAACTTATACGCACTGGCTTGAAAAGTGTTTGTGCTTACAACATCAGAACCTGCAGCCACATATTCCCTGTGAATTTCTAAAATCATTTCAGGATTTGTGATGCTTAATGTTTCTGGCAAATCACCGGCCAGAAGGCCTTTCTTCTGCATCATCGTTCCCATTGCCCCGTCAAAAACAAGAATATTGCTCTTGATGTATTCTATAATATTCATTGATCATTCTCCCCCTGAAACAAGTTTATCGAATTTTGTTTTACATGCAGCAGCAATTTCCGGTTTATTCATTGAGTATATATGTATATATTTATGCCCGTTATTAAACAAAGCTTCTATTTGATTGCATGCATATTCGATCCCCGCCTTTTGCAAATCGGCAGGGCTGTTTTCGTATTTGTGCAATATACGGATAATAGAGGAAGGCAGACTTACACCACATTGGAAAATCATTCTTTGCACCTGGGATTTGCCAAGGATTGGCATTATACCAGCAACTAGAGGGATTGTAATCCCTTTCTTTTGCGCTTTATCGGCAAAATCATAAAATTTTTCGTTGTCAAAAAACAGCTGAGATACTAAAAAATCCGCACCCACTGCCTGTTTCGTGTATGCATGACTGTAATTGTCTTCCAGGTTATCACAGGCGATATGCCCTTCAGGATAGAATGCTCCTCCACAGCAGAAATCCCCATGGCTCTTGATAAATTCAATTAAGTTGTAGGCATATTTGAAGTCCCCCTCGGGATCCCCTGCAAAACCCTCAGGCAAATCGCCTCTTAAGGCCATAATGTTGAAAATATTATTGGATTTCAACTCTTTTAAAGACGCTGAAATATCTGAAGCTTTTGCCGCAACGGCCGTAAGATGTGCCATAGGTGTTGCTCCAAGTTTGTTTTTTATTAAAGAAGCAATATTTGTAGTCATAGTGTTGCTCCCCGTACCTCCGGCGCCATAGGTAACACTGATAAACCCGGGGTTTAAGTTGGCCATTTGACACAGGCTGTTTGTAATGGTTTCAAGCGAACTTTCCTGCTTTGGAGGAAAAACCTCAAAAGAGATGACAGGCTCTTTTTTTTCATATAATTCTTTAATAAACATATCCATACCTCAAATTCTTTATAATAGGCTTATTCTACTACAATTGTTCTTTGGGTGCAAGATAAAATGGGATGCAGGCTTAGCCGAATCCTCGACTTAAAGGCTGGCAGCGAATAATAGAAATTTTGTGATGTTTCAAAATTTTGTGTTGTTTCTTTGTAACTAAGGTATTTTTATGATAAAATATAATAACAAAAATTCTAAGGAGGGTAGCATGATGATAAAATATATACAGAGTTTTGAGAGATGGCTTAAGGAACCGAAGCTTGAAGAAAAGCTTAAACAAGAATTGCTGGAATTAAAACTCCAGGGAGAAACAGCATTTCCAGAAATAGAAGATAGATTTTACAGAGATTTAGAATTTGGTACGGGTGGTTTAAGAGGAATCCTTGGAGCCGGTACAAACAGAATGAATGTACATACTGTTGCTAAAACTGTACAGGGTCTGGCAAATTATGTGACTGAGAATTATGAAGAAAGACTGAAAAAAGGTAATAATAAAAAACCTTCTATTGCAATCAGCTATGACAGCCGAATAAACTCTGAGCTTTTTGCAAAGACTGCGGCAAAGGTACTGATGGCAAATTCAATAGATGTGTATTTGTATAAAGAACTTATGCCTACACCTGCCCTTTCCTTTGCAACTAGATATTATCATTGTGATGGGGGGCTTATGATTACGGCAAGCCATAATCCGTCAAAATATAATGGATTAAAGGTTTACAATAAGGATGGCTGTCAGGAAACGCTTGAAGCTGCAAAAATAATCATGGAAAATATAGAAGCGCTGGATCCGTTTAACGATATTAAAACAGACTCATCCGTAGTTATAAACCATGGGGAGTTGACTTACATTCCAGAGGAAGTAATATGTGCTTACATAGATGCGGTGTATAAGGAACTGATATCAGTTGATTGCGAACTGGAAAAATTAAATGTGGTATTTACACCGTTGAACGGAGCGGGAAATAAACCAGTCAGAAGAATTTTGAAAAAAATCGGGATTAAAAATATCAATATTGTGAAGGAGCAGGAAAATCCAGATGGCTACTTTACGACCTGTCCTTATCCAAACCCGGAAAAAGAGGAAGCCTTAACACTTGCAAAAGCATTATATAGAGAGCTTTATGAAAAGGCAGGGAAAGAGGCAGAAAGACCTGATGTTCTGCTGGCGACTGATCCGGATTCAGATAGAATTGGCGTTGCCTGCTATAATAAGGGGGAGATCAAGACCCTTACAGGAAATGAAGTGGGAATACTTTTATTTGATTTCATATGCAGCCATAAGAAGCTTCCTAAAAATCCTGTTGCAGTCAGAACAATTGTAAGTACAAAAATGATTGACAGTATTGCGAGGAACTTTGGTGTCGAAATTATAATAACCTTAACAGGCTTTAAGTTCATAGGAGAGCAGATAGGTTATCTGGAAGAAAAAGGTGAGACGGCCAGATATATATTTGGCTTCGAAGAAAGCGTGGGCTATTTATCAGGAGCTTATGTGAGAGATAAAGATGCCGTTAATGCGGCAATGTTGATTTGCCAGATGGTGGGATTTTATAAAAAACAAGGCATTACAATGTTCGACAGGCTTGAAGATTTATATAATCAATATGGATACTGGAAAAATGATTTGCTTGAATTTGCCTTTGAAGGACCAAAGGGCATGAAGATCATGTCAGGCATCATGAATCATTTCAGGATAAAATATTACCAGGAGTTTGCAGGCAGAAAAATCGTTGAAATCGTTGACTATAAAAAGCAGACAAGGAGAACTGTAAAAGGTGACAGTAACAATTGCAGCATGGTCAGTGGAACAAGACCAACGAATCTTCCGTCCTCAGATGTACTGGAATTTATATTGGAAGGCGGCAGCTGGTTCGCTTTAAGACCTTCAGGAACAGAGCCTAAGTTCAAAATATATATGGGGGCAAAGGCAAATAATAGAAGTGATAGTGAAGAAGTCATTAAGCAGCTAAGTGATGAACTGGGAATCATCATAAAAAATATTACTGAATAATAAAAACAGGCAGGGAGCGTATAATGGGAAAAGCTTTAATAGCGATAGATAAAAGCAAATCATTCAGAATTTATCTTGCAATAACAACTGATATGGTTGAAGAGGCAAGAAGAATACATGATACAACACCACTGGCAACCGCCGGGTTAGGAAGAGTCTTAACGGGGGCAGGACTAATGGGGTTATTACTGAAGGGCGAGAGAGAAAAACTGACCCTTCACTTTAAGGGAGACGGGCCAGCTATGCAAATACTGGCAACTGCTCTTGGGAATGGCAGAGTAAAGGGTTATATT
>JAENWH010000088.1 GCA_016650135.1 Peptostreptococcaceae bacterium | reverse complement strand
TGGTTGATCCTGAAACAAAGAAAGCCGTGTTTGAAAATTACAACAGCAAGCCTGGTTATAGAAAAATGAGGATAGGCTAAGAAATGGCAAAATCAAAAAACATCAAAGGTTATTTTTTTAAGGTTCAAAAGCTAAGTCAAGGCACAGAAGAGCTAGCATCAGGGAGTGATCTTCTTGAGTTGTTGGAATATATTGGGACTTTGTCCCTGCTAGAAAGACGTCATGAAATGGAAAATGAAGAACGTACAATCATTCTCCCATGTGATAGCAATCGGGTTGAAGGTGTGGTGATCCCAGAGTATGAAGGATTTCTTTCTGGGATGCTTCTTAGAAAGCGTGATGTAAACTTGCCTATGACTGGTATAGAGGATGGAGACACACTCAATCTGAAACCAGTTGATCTTGGAGGCGGTTCATTGATGGAAGTTACCTATTTCATGGTTCATAAATCTACAGGTATCCTCCTATTCCTTGTTAATAGGGCTGCAGGGTCCTATGTCAATCTTGCCCATAACCTTTCTAGCTTCCTGGAGAATAGTAGGCAAAATGGATTCAAGATGCGAACAGGGAATTCTTTTGCTGAGTATTTGTATTTAGCCAATATCCTCAATATGGATAGACTGGAAAGGGTTGAAGAACTCTTTGCTGTAAAATCTTTGGATTTCCGTTTGGTCGGCGACCCAACAGAAATCCGAGAGCTGCTCCCTGGATCAACAGGCGATAAAATAAACGATTTGCTCGGTATTGCAGATTACTTTGATGCGTTCAACATATCTGTTGTTCTTAAGCCTAAAAGGGGTGGCAAGCTAAGCAAAAATAAGATAAGGCCATGGTTTACAAAAGCGAAGCCAATATTGGATATGAACGACAAGAGCAAGTTTGTTGTTTCTGGAACTGGAGCAGGAAGAGGAACTGAAACTATTGACCTGCTCAATGATAGATTCTTGTTTACTACTACGATAAAATACGAAGGAGAGTTTGTGCCAGCGATTGAGGTGTTTAATGCAATGCAATTGAATTTTACTGAAAGATTGACTGCCATGATTGAAGCCCCCACTGAATAGCGACACTGTCTCATAGGTATAATAAGGTTATGAGTAATGATGATAAACAGAAAACATTCAACTTTAGGGACTGGATAGCTCCTTCAGTCAGTGCGATTGTAATCACTCCGTTATTTGTGGTAATCCTTTTCTTCCTATGCGACGCCCAGCTGTCAGAATTATCCAAAGACCTGTCGGATATTGCAATTACATTTGCATTCACTTTCCTAGGGTTCTTGATCAGTGCCTATGCAATCCTTCAGACGGTTGTGGCAGACCAACCAGCCCCTGAATCCATCAAGGCAATGAATATATCACAAAAAGAAAAATTCAATAGAAGAGCAAAAATGAAGATTATGGGTTCAAGCATTTTTAAGACTTTCAAGCAAAACCTGCTACGGGTAGCATTTCTATCTTTGTTGTTTCTTCTAGCTTGCATTGCCTTAAAACCTTTGATTTATCTTGAGTCTAGGCTTTTCTTGCTAACAATAAATGAATTGGAGATTTTTGGGATTGTATTCATATCAAGTGCTGGATACAGAAACCTCAAGACCCTATTCGAGCTGATCTAAATCTTCATCTTATGAAGGTGTGCACATATAATAAGGTAGGTCTTTACTTCAAGTTGTGCTCCTGAGTGACCACGATAGGATAAGTTTGAAAATGAAAGTAACAGATACTTTTTTTGCTGTGAAAAAGGATTGGTCCATTGCCAAGGATGACCTCCTTCGTTGCTACATAAGGCCCTACATGAACAAATTGTTTCATTCTGGGAAAATTATTGTGTATGTGGATTGCTTTGCCGGGGCTGGGAAGTTTGGCTCTGATGAGTTTGTGGAACAGATTGATATCAAAAGTGAAAATGTTCCGATAAGTTATGGATCCCCCCTGATTGCTTTGAAAGAAATTAGCAGAGCGTATGCCGACTCAACAATGCCCAATCGCCAATATGTGGCTTGTTTTATTGAAAATGAATATCACAAGCAACTGGCAGAAAATATTGAAAAGTCACAATTTTCAGATATGTCTATCCATGTTCTTCCAGTGAGTTATCAGGAGGGTATTCGCCAGATAATTGATAAGATATTGAGTAGATACAAGAAACCAAACTTGCTTTGCTATATTGATCCGTTTGGTGTTAAGTATTTACAAATAGACTTGTTCAAAGAAATGAAATCTCTTGAGTTGAACAGCTTCGAGTTGCTTATCAATTTCAATTCATTTGGTTTCTTTCGTTTTGCATGTGCTGCAGATAACGTGTCTGTCAGAGAACCAGATATCAGTGAACATAAAGAAATTGTTGAGCGAGATATGTCTGCAGAGAAAAAAGAAAGCAGGCTAACAATTTTTGACGAAATTCTTGGAACGACAACCTGGAGAAAGATTATTGAGGACTATCAGGATGAAAAGTTTGATGGTTACAAAGCTGAAGAAAACATAGCAAGACTCTACAGGAAGCAACTTAAGAAGGTCTTAGGATTTAGGTATGTCTTAAGTATACCTATCAGAATCAATGAGTCTTGCCACCCCAAGTATCGTATGGTCTTTGCCACAAACTCTGCAGATGGTGCTGTAATAATGGGAAAGGTTATGAATAAGCGGCAGAAATATCTTCACGATTATCATGAGATTTCTAAAGATGGTGGCTGTGGCCTATTTGATATTGATGATCTCCGGCAAGGACCAAGCATAGAGGACTGCATATTAGAAATTCTAGAGGGTAATCAAGAATGGGGAGGCACGGAATTTTTTGCAGAATTCTATGATAAATACTTCCTTACATCTCGTCTTGAAACATCATTAAAGCAATTGGAAAAAGAGGGAGTAATAAGTATAAGAAGAGATCCTGCATTTAAAAAAAATGGAGAGAAAAGGACTTTTCTAAGTGAGAGCAGAGAATGCAAACTCTATATAAACTTAAATTAATAGTATATACTATACTTAAGTTTAGATGTTTCTAAGGAGGTGCACATGTCAAAGGACAAATTGTTATTTGGAACCAAGGAATGGGCTCCCCACAATTTTAATTTCATGAACGGTTGTTCCAATGATTGCGTCTATTGCTATGCCAAGGATATGGCTATTCGTTTTAAACGCAAGACTTCTGATTCTTGGAGTGATGAGCAGCCTGTTTCCTTGGTAGGTAAATCTTTTGGTAAGAAGGTCGGGGCGATCATGATACCTTCTTCCCATGACATTACACCGGGAAATATTGAGGTTGCCATTCAGGTGATGGATAAGCTTGTTGCGAATGGGAATGAATTGCTCTTGGTTACTAAGCCTCATTTTGAATGTGTTAAAAGGATTGTTGACCTATTTATGGAAAACAAGGACCAGATTAAATTCCGATTTACAGTAGGGTCTGCAAATTCCGAAGTTCTTAAACTTTGGGAACCATGGGCTCCTAACTTCGAGGAAAGGCTTGAGTCTTTGAAATATGCTGTCAAGGCAGGATACTCAACCAGCATTTCTTGCGAGCCTTTGCTGGATGATCAGTTTGATGTGTTGTACGAAAAAGTTTCTCCTTGGGTTAACGGTTCAATATGGATTGGCAAGATGAATATGGCATCCAAACGTGTGAAGACAAATACTGCAGGAGCGTTTCCCCAGGAGAAAGTTTCTGATTTGCTTAAGACACAAACCGATGACATTATCATTACCTTGTTCAATCGCTATAAGGACAACCCGATGATTGAGTGGAAGGAAAGCATAAAGAAAGTTGCAATCAGCCACGCTCTGATGTAAACACTGATTCCTCCGGAGGCTAACCCCTCCGGTTTTTTATACCCTTTAAATACCCAATAAACCCTACGATTCCCCCTGACCCCAGGGGGATATTCTTTTTATGTACAGACACTCATGTTTTTCATAAGGAGGATTTTATGGACTACTTGAAACCGGCGCTGCTTCCCTTGGTGCCCATCCTTATCACCTTAGGCTTCTGGCTGAAGGGGAAGAAGGTAGAGACCTACAAGGTGGAATACCTACCCAAATGCGAGAATCCCAACAGGTAGGGTTCCCATCGTCCTGATTGCCATTGCCTGCGTAGTCTCCATCATCTACGACTTTATTGTATCTCCCTATACGGGGTGGAGGATGGTCCTGGATGCAGTGGTTATGACAGGTCTGCTCAATGGCTGGAAAGGTAAGAACTTTACCATATTTTCGGTAAGCAGTTTTTAGGCCATTGTGGTAAGGAATATTTTAGTCTTTACGAAAAGGAGTTTTTGAGTATTCTGTATAATTATGTATAGAATAGCATATCATTGTATATTCATTGCATAATTTAGAAGGCAGGGGGGGGGCGACGGATTGAATCTAGGGGGGCTGTCTTAACCCTCCTCTACCACTACATGTTGCTCAAAAGTTTTCTTTAAAACGGGATGCTTCTTCGTTCAATATCTTGAAGCATTTGAGATTTTTCTCTCTCTATTGCTTTTTCTAAATCACCATATACAAAATAACTGTCAATACCTAGAACAGATAATTCTATAAGCAAATCCTCATAAATATTCCTTGAAATCATGTAACACTTGCGCATATCTTGCCCATCACTAAAAAATGAATATAAGTCGCTAGACACATCATTCTTCCAATTATTGTTGCTATAGGTCTCTTTATCGACATTATTCTTTTTGATTATAGAAGGATTTCTAACAGAGTTTCTTCCACACATTAAAAACAAGCCTTGCTGGCGAACAATCCGGGGATTATTCATCGGAGGATGCACAAGGATGCAGGTATCAAGTTTCTCAACTGTTAAATCATTCCATTCATCACTTCTCGATTGTTGCTTTAATTGATATGTTAATTCCCCAATAAAATTGCAGTGCCTATCTTTAGGCATCGTACATGAAGATCTTTTGCAGTTTTTACATTTATTTTTAGTATTGCTTAGAGCTGTTAACATTTTAACAGTATCACTCATAATAGCATATTTCTCTTTATCAGGATCATTGCTATATACGATATTTACAACACCAATGCTATCTGGATGACTGACCATATAATCACATGCAAAAAACAGCGCAATTAATGGATTTGTTGTTATATCGAGCAAGCGTGATGGCTGATTAAAATGCTTGAGAACCACTAATTTTTCAAAAAATGAATTGCAGTTTTGGAAATCATCAGGCCTATTTGAGAGAATACGAGCATTTAATTCTGCTTCATTTTCAATCCATTCCTTTTGTCTAAAAAGCGATGGAATCATTTTCCAATTTGCTAATTGACCTCGATAATATGATTTTATGAATTTATTTTTATCGAGAATATCTTTTAGATATGTACTTACAGATTCAATCTGTTCAATCTCTATAGATCCTTTATTTTGACAAAGAATTGAAATAATACCACTATTGCCTGTTTCTATTGGAATACATCCTAATAAGTTTTCATCAATATCTTCCAGAATTTTATGTATTCCTTTTTTTTCATGGATAGTCCTCTCAGTTTTTTTTCTAACCCATTCCAGAATACTTTGTTTGCGAATTTTGCTATTGCTTAATTCCTCAAACTCACTGATTGTATTAAACGGCACTGAATTGTTAAGACCAGGCAACATTACAACCACCTTATCAGTTGAATAATCTTTTGATAAAATATATGAACGAGCTACGGTTATAACAAAATATCTCAAGGTGCCAAGTTGGTTAACTGCCTCAAGAAAGAGATTGTCAATTCTTTCTTGAGTTTTTAAACGCCTATCTTCAATTTTCTGTTCTTCTTCAGTGGTTATTCTACGCATTGAAAATAATTATATCACTCTTGGTGATTTTTAGAAACCAAATTGAAATATTTTTTTTCTATATTCTCTCTAGATTTGAATTAACGTCATCTCACTCGATAGCTTGTATGTTTATCCCAAGGTGAGTTCCTAGAAGAAATGTTTTAACTGGCAAAGTGATTGATGGTTCTTTCAATATTGGTTGGTGGTAGACCAATGCGGCTTTCCCTCGATTTATGGGGAGGTGGTGTATGTATTTTTTAATTGTTACTTCACTGCACTCCTCCTGAGGCATGAAGCCGTATGGTTGAGTCAGGAGGATTTCTATGAGCGAGGAGACAAAAGACAACGGATTGACTGAACTCACTCCATACCAAATGAAGTTTGTTGATGAGTACCTGAAGTGAGGTAACAAGTGTAAGACGATGTTGACCGCCGGATACAAGGGCAAGCGTAGTACCGTCACCTCTTATGAGGCTAAAAGATATAACCTTTCAAAAATCAAAGTTGAGATAGAGAATTACGTATAGAAAAGAAAATCAAAGTGACTAAATTAGATATAGTACTGCTGTTTCCTCTACCTTAGTATATTGTTCAAAAGTTTTGGGATAGGTGCTGCTACTTAATTAGGCTAAGGGAGGAAATTCTTTGTGCATATCTGTTTTCATGTTAGTATTGCTTGATAGCAACAGTGAGGAGGACTAAATGTTTTTTAGTAAAAAGAAAAAGTCAGTTGATCAGGTTCAGCCATCTAATCATGCACTACGCTTTGATATGCGGTTATTGAAAGATAACAAGAAAGGTTTTTTTTTATTCCCCAGAAAGCTCCGGAAATTGGTTACGGAAGACATCCTCTCACTGAATGTGTTCATCGAAGAAGCTAATCGTATCTGCAAGGTAAAAGGACAATTGTTCAAAACAAAGAAATTAAACTTTAGTACAAAGGCTAATTTAGTTGCTTTGAAATATGAACCGCTTACCGCCACAGGGAAAGAATCAAAGTATCATCAAGAAGTACTAACCAATATCTGGAATGTACTTGGAGACAATCAACCTTCTAGCCAGCCACCTTTCGCAAGCCTGTTTTATCTAAACGATGGGAGGATTGGGAAATTTAGAATTGTTAGTTGGTATGCAAAACACAAGTGCTATGTTGCGTTTGGTAAGTTGATTGATGATCAATTAACCCTTCATAAAATAGAGGGTACAGATAGTTCAGGCAACAGAATAACAATTTACCAAAAATAAGGCTTCTTCATTGGAACCATCAGTACCATAGACCTATCTTATTTTCTTTGGCTGTTGTTTCAAGGCTCTTGAACTCATCCATGAATTGGAAGGGGTAGGTGATGTATGCGAAGCCATAGCCATCCTTGATAATTGATGCGTTCAAACAGTCCCCCGATTGGAGGTAGATGTATGCAAGTAGGCGATCATATCCATCACGCATATCCCAGTCGAATGCAAGATATACAGTTTGGCCTGTGATCTGTTTGGTGTAATCACTTGCTTCTTTTCCGTAGCGTTCTACAGGTTTGAATGGATGGACTGTCTCAGG
>JAENWH010000205.1 GCA_016650135.1 Peptostreptococcaceae bacterium | reverse complement strand
TGCCATAACCCCTACCCCGGCTGCTCCTGCAGTGCGTTTAACCGTTTCTTCCTGCAGGACTACGGCTTTCCCCAACAAGGCACTGGGTCAGCGCAAGCATTTGTCTCTTCAACAGTTTCTGAAGAGGCGACCATTTCGAGGCTGCAGTATTCGTTAAGCCTTATGGCCTCCAGTTTTGCTCGCCACTCTTGCTGTTCAGACCTCACATTCTCTATGTAATGCAAAGCCCCCAGTGGCTTTTACATCCGAGCACCCCACGGTTTGTTACCTCCCCGTGTCCCGGATATGCTAGTCAACCGAATCGGTCAATTGTTGACAGGGGACTTTCACCCCATTAGAAATCAAGCCTTGACGGCTGTTCCACCTTGCTCGGCCGCACTGTCTGACACCGACCTAAAAACCTAAATTTTATAGCCCAGCGAATCCAGAAAATTCACCGGGCCAACTTTAAAATATTATTCTATTACTTTCACACTCTGATGTTACCATCAGGCCTCAACTGATTATAGAGACCTTTAAATACCTTGTGTTTTTCTAGGTAAATGTGGGAATTTTCTTTAATTGGGTTTTGAGTCCTATCAGTTTTGATTATTTGATCACATGCTTCTGCAACTGAAGAGTATATCCCTATACCAACTGCTGCCAATATGGCAGCTCCAAGAGCAGGTCCTTCCTGAGAAGTAATGGTTTTAACCGGGCACTCATATAAATCAGCGAGTATTTGTCTCCAAAGACTGCTTCTTCCACCACCCCCGGTTGCTGTCATATCATCAACAACAGCGCCCATTTCAACAAGAATTTCCTGGCAGTCCTTTAGAGAATATCCTACACCTTCCATAACTGCTCTGATCAAGTGACTCCTTGTATGCATTGCAGAAAGCCCGATAAATGCACCTCTACAGTCCGGATCCAAATGGGGCGTCCTTTCACCCATCAAATATGGCAAATAATAAAGATTTTCTGCACCTAGAGGAATACTCTCTGCTTCCTGCGTCATAATGATATACGGATCTATATTTATCTGTTTTGCCAGGTCAATCTCCTCTTTGCAGAAATTATCTCGAAACCATTTCAAGGAAAGGCCTGCAGCTTGGGTTACACCCATAATATGCCACGCACCTGGCACAGCACAACAGAATGTATGCACTCTTCCCTTTTGATCAACCATCATACGGTCAGTATGCGCAAAAACCACACCGGAAGTACCTATTGTTGTAAACGCTTTACCATCAGCGACAACGCCAGTACCAACAGCAGCGGCGGCATTATCTCCCGCTCCGCCTACAACAGGAGTGCCTTTTGCCAAGCCAGTAGTTATTGCGATTTTATCTGTAATATAACCTGTGATTTCAGGAGATTCATAAACTCTTCCAAGCCATTTGGAAGGAATTTCAAGTTTAGTTAGTATTTCCTCGGACCAAGAACGATCTTTCAAATCGAGCAGCTGCATCCCGGATGCATCAGACACTTCAGTGGCAAAGTCACCCGTCAGTTTATAACGTATGTAATCCTTTGGTAAAAGGATATGCCTGCATTTGTTGTAAATCTCCGGCTCATTATTTCTGACCCAGAGGATTTTGGACGCAGTGAATCCAGTCAATGCTGGATTTCCTGTTATTTCAACCAATCTCTTTGCTCCAACTTTTGCAGTTATTTCTTCACATTCTCTTGCAGTTCTCTGGTCACACCATATAATTGAAGGTCTTAAAACCTGTGCTTCATCATCCAACATTACCAGTCCATGCATTTGACCAGATAAACCAATTCCTTTAATATCACTGCTATCTATTTCCCTATTTGATAAAACCTGTCGAATTGTTGCAACAACTGCATTCCACCAATCCTCAGGCATTTGCTCAGCCCATCCATTTTGCGGCTGATACAGGGGATATTCTGCTGTGGCGCTGCTAACCATTTCTCCCGTATCTGTAAACAATACCGTTTTTGTTCCGCCGGTTCCGATATCAATTCCCAACAAATATGTCATGACTTCCTCCTTAATAAGTTAATATGCCATAGAATGTTTTCTGCTGTCCGATCAATTTATCCAAAAATAACATTATTCAACAATGTTTCTAAATATTCCTGTTTGCCGCTTGTAGATTCAACCTCTCCTTTAGACATTGCATACTTTTCAAGTTCTTCCAGACTGGTTTTACCTTCAACAATCAGTTTGCCGATACCTGACTTATAACTTGCATATCTTTCTTCAACAAATTTATCGATTCTACCATCTTCGATTATATTAACAGCAAAGATCAGCCCAAGCGCAAAAGTATCCATTCCTGCAATATAAGCCAGGGCAATATCCTCCGATTCAAAAGAGCTTCTCCTTACCTTAGCATCGAAATTCAACCCTCCATTTGTAAATCCGCCAGCCTTTATTGTTTCATACATACACAAAGTGCTTTCATATACATTTGTCGGGAACTGGTCTGTATCCCACCCAAGTAAAAGATCCCCCTGATTAGCATCGATGGAGCCAAACACATCATTTTCTCTGGCAACCCTTAATTCATGCTGGAAGCTATGACCTGCAAGCGTTGCATGATTTGCTTCGATATTCATTTTAAAGTCTTTATCAAGTCCATATTTTCTAAGGAATGCAAGTACCGTAGCCACATCAAAATCATATTGATGTTTCGTTGGTTCTTTTGGTTTAGGTTCTATATAGAAGGCACCCTTAAATCCGTTCTTTCTGCCATAATCTACTGCCATTTTCATCAGTCTAGCCATGTTATCCTGTTCTAATCCCATATTGGTATTAAGCAGCGTTTCATAGCCTTCTCTGCCTCCCCAAAATACATATCCGCTTCCACCTAATTTAATGGTTGCATCAATAGCATTCTTAATTTGCGTAGCTGCAAAGGCAAATGAATCAGCGTTGCAAGAAGTTCCTGCACCATGCATATACCTAGGATGTGAAAAGCAGTTTGCAGTACCCCAAAGAAGTTTTTTCTGATGAATATGCATCAGGTTTTTAATGTAATCAGTTATTTCAGCCAGATTTTTCTTCAGTTCTATAAAGGAATTTCCCTCTGGTGCTATATCAATGTCATGGAAGCAAAAGTATTCAATACCTAGTTTATTCATAAGCTCAAAGGCAGCATCTGCTTTAGCTTTAGCCTGATCCATGGGGTTGGTCTGCCCATAACTTCTATCAATTGTGGCAGATCCAAAAGGATCATTTCCACCGCCACACATGGTGTGCCAATAGGACAACGCAAATTTTAAATGTTCTTTCATTGGTTTCCCTGAAATTACTTTTTCTGCATCATAATATTTAAAAGAGTAAGGATTTTTGCTTTCCTTTCCTTCATATTGAACTACTGGTACTTTTTTGAAATATTCCGTCATTATATTTTCCCTTTCCTATTTCGGATTTTAACTAAAATATCTAATTTATCTGCTTGACTTTTCTCCCTTTTGAAACATCTGGGACAAAATTGCAATTAATAATATTGCCCCCTTGATGGTATCGTTAATCAAAGGATTATAACCTAGAGAAAGAATAATCTTATCAATAATGGTAAAAGTAAGCATTCCAAAAATAACACCTACTATTTTTCCCTTCCCACCCAGCATGCTGATTCCACCTATTACTACCGCCGCAATTGCGTATAATTCGTAGTTTTTACCTGCTGAAGACGGAGTAATAGTTCCATTTTGTGCAGCAAACAATACTGCAGCAAGACCAACTAAAGCTCCTGCTATTATAAAAACAGTCACACGAAGCCATTCTGTGTTTATTCCCGCTAATCTGGCAGCTTTTTCATTACTTCCCAAGGCATAGAGGGTTTTCCCAAATTTTGTAGATCCATTTATGTATATTAGTAATAGTGCCATTCCAACAAATATCAAAGCCAGAATAGGTATTGTAAATATATTACCGTTACCTAGCTTAAATAAGGCATCATATTCCGGAGAAGAAGCATCTAACTTATACATTGCCACTCCCGAACTTGCAAGATAATATTGGGAAATAGACCTGTACATCATCATGGTTGCCAGCGTTGCAATAAATGCAGGCATCCTTACTTTCCCTATTAATATGCCGTTGATAAACCCAGTAAAAGCACCGCCGATTATTCCCGCTACAAGCGTGATAGCAATGCTTCCAGTGGCATTGAAGATGAGTACTGAAAAACCTCCAACAAGAGCAATTGAGGAGCCTACAGATAAATCAATGTCTCCAATAAGGATAATTAATCCCATTGCCAACGCAACGATGCCAATGACTGAGCTATGACGCATAATATTAGTAATTCCTGCCCAGTTTGTTGCCTGGCCGTTAATAATCAGATATGCAATAAATATAACTGCGAAAATCAGCACATAATTTGCATTCTGCCATATCCATCTCAGGTAGTTTGACCAGCCTGACCTATAATTTTTACTGTTTTCCATTTTGGTTCTCCCCAATTCTATTTGCATTTGTTGCGTACAGCATAACTGTTTCCTCATTGATATCCTTTCTGTCCAACACAACCTGCAATCTG
>JAENWH010000254.1 GCA_016650135.1 Peptostreptococcaceae bacterium | reverse complement strand
ATTACGGAGAAAATAAAATCTGATTTTTGCACAGGAAGGAATTTCAATTCTTTCTGTGTACCCATAAATAGGCCTTTCCCGAAAAAACCCCCTGAACCAATGGCAACTTTTGAATGCCAAACCTGATAGTTTCCTCCTAATGAAAGATTGTCCGGATGTAAAAATGCATCGATTCTCTCTTTTTGGTGGGAAGCCATGAATCTGTACAATAAAGGGACACAAAGCAGAAACAGGGCTGACAACTTCGCAAAGATTTTGAAATTGATTCCGGCAAAAAAAACCATTATAACCCACATCATACACATGACAATTGCACTCCCTAAATCCTCTTTCAAAACAATTACGATAAAAGGACCGCCATATAAAGCTGCAAAAAATACACCTTTATAGGTAAACAGATTCTCACTATTCCTCGACAAATAATTTGCGAACAGTAAAACAAAAGTGATTTTAACCAGTTCAGAAGGCTGCAAATCGGTGATTCCCAGATTGATCCATGATCTGGCACCAAAATGTTCAACCCCAAGACCAGGAATATATACAGTGAGCAGAAATAAAATTGAACTAATATAAACAAACTTTTCATACTTTTGAAATATTTTATAATCCATCAAAAGAATGAAGAGAATAGAAATAAAGCCTATAATATAGGCCGCAGATTGAACCTTTAAGTCCCTGTTGAATATGAAAGCCCCATCGTATGCAGTGCTTCCAATCATTATTATACTAATAACTGCAAAGCATATCGGTAGGACTAAAAGTATCTTATCTACGTTTTTGAATAAACTTAAAAAATAATTCATCTTTAGCCTTCCATAACAGTGGTACATTTGCTTGACATATAGGTGTTAAAAACATTATAATATCATTGTGTAATTATATCAATATTTAATTATGTAATGCGATTATTTTATAAACTGTCAAAGGTTAATTTGACATTTTCGATTAAAAATTTTAAAAGAAGGAGAGGTGTTTGAAATAGAAATATTAATAACAGTTATTGTAGCATTTATCGCCTTAGTCGTTGGACTTCTGGCTGGATATATATTCAGAAAAAGCTTGGCAGAAAAAACAATTGGCAGTGCTGAACAGAAAGCAAAGAATCTTTTGCTGGATGCTGAAAATAAATGTGATACAATTAAGAAAGAAATTACGATTGATGCGAAGGAAGAAGCTCACAGAATGAGAAGTGAGGTGGAATCAGAGGTTCGCGAAAGAAGAGCAGAGATTCAGAAGTTGGAAAGAAGACTGATACAAAAAGAGGAATCAATTGATAAGAAAATTGAAAGCATTGAAAAGAAAGAAGAAAGCATTACTAACAAAGAACAGATATTAATAGACAAGCAAAATGATATTGAATTAAAAATAAAAAAACAAGTGGATGAACTTGAAAGGATTTCAGGCTATACAAGAGAAGAAGCCAAAGCCCTTTTATTATCCAATGTTGAAAAAGAGATAAGAGTCGAAGCATCCGTAATGATTAAAGAGATTGTATCTAAAGCGAAGGAAGAGGGAGATAAGAAGGCGAAGGAGATCATTACCGGTGCTATTCAAAGATGTGCTTCTGACCATGTTGCTGAGAGTACAGTTTCCGTGGTTCCACTTCCCAATGATGAAATGAAGGGTAGAATTATCGGTAGAGAGGGTAGAAATATCAGAGCTATTGAAACACTTACCGGAGTTGATTTAATTATTGATGATACACCGGAAGCGGTTATTTTATCTGGATTTGACCCGGTTAGAAGAGAAATTGCCAGAATATCTTTAGAGAAGCTTATCGTTGATGGAAGAATTCATCCAACCAGAATTGAAGAAATGGTAGAAAAGGCTAAACTTGAAGTTGCACAGGTAATAAAAGAAGCAGGCGAACAGGCTACCTTTGAGGTTGGCATACATAATTTCCACCCTGAATTGATTAAATTACTTGGAAGACTGAAATATAGAACATCCTACGGGCAAAACGTTCTGAAGCACTCTATCGAAGTTGCTCATCTGGCTGGTTTGATGGCTGGGGAACTTGGGTTAGATGTTAAGCTTGCGAAACGTGCCGGACTGCTGCATGATATCGGGAAAGCCCTGGATCATGAAATCGAAGGAACGCATGTTGATATTGGCATGGATGTTCTTAGAAAGTATAAGGAGTCAGAAATTGTTATCAATGGTATGGCCGCTCATCATGGGGACTATGAACCAAAAAGTATGGAAGCAGTCCTGATAGCAGCAGCAGATGCATTGTCTGCAGCAAGACCGGGGGCCAGAAGAGAAACACTGGAAACTTACATTAAGCGGCTTCAAAAGTTGGAAGAAATTGCTATGACAACCCCTGGTGTTGAAAAAGCTTTTGCAATTCAAGCGGGAAGAGAAATCAGAATACTTGCCAAACCGGACGAAATGTCTGATGATGGAATAGTTTTCTTAGCAAGAGAAATTTCCAAGAAGATAGAAAGCGAACTAGAGTATCCGGGACAGATTAAGGTAAATGTATTAAGGGAAACAAGAGCAATTGAATACGCAAAATAATACGAAACAGTTCAGACGAGGTAGTTTTTCTACCTCGTTTTTCTATGGGCTGGCCATTTGCATAAACTTGCTTTAGGACAAGCTGGTGTGATATAATTGCATAATGAAATTCAATGAAAGTATGGTGTGAAATGTTGATATATTTAGATAACAGTGCAACGACAAGGCAGTATGATCAGGTCACCACAGAGATGGTCAGAGTGATGGAAAGTGATTATGGCAATCCATCATCATTGCACAGGCTTGGCCTGTCTGCAGAAAAACTTGTGAGACAGGTAAGAAAAGAAATTGCCAGGTCAATTGGCGTAAATGAAGACGAAATTTTCATTACTTCCGGCGGGACAGAAGCAGATAACGCAGCAATTCTCGGAATAGCCTTCAGCAAAAGGCGAAGCGGTAATAAAATAATAACTTCGAAAATTGAACACCCTGCTGTTTTAGAAAGCTGTAAACGGCTTGAAAGGGATGGTTATGAGGTGGTTTATCTTGATGTTGATAAAAACGGCGTGGTTCTTATCGACCAGCTGAAACGCGAAATAGATCATAAAACAATTCTGATTTCAATTATGCATGTAAACAATGAAATCGGTACTATTCAGCCAATAGAAGAGATATACAGGATAAAGGAAGAATGGAATAAAGCAAATGATGCTGACGTTATTCTGCATGTAGATGCAGTACAAAGTTATGGTAAGCTTAATTTATGCGGCCTCCATGCGGAGCTTATTTCATTGAGCGGACATAAGGTTCATGGACCAAAAGGAATAGGTGCACTATATATTAAAAAGGGTGTTCGACTTGATCCGATTATCCTTGGTGGCGGTCAGGAAAAAGGACAAAGATCAGGGACGGAAAATGTCCCAGCGATTGCTGGCTTTGGCGTAGCTGCAACTAGAATGATAAACGATAAAGGTAAGGCTGCCCGAAGGATTAAAAATTTGAAGGAAAATCTGATTTACAAAATCAGCCATGAAATTACTGATATTAAGATAAATGGAAATTATGGAGATTGGAATTCAAACGCACCTGATGCAAATGAAAGCACTAACAGTGAAGCCTGTGTCAGGAAAATCGATTTAAACGGGACTTCACCAAGTATTTTAAATGTTAGTTTTTTGGGAATTAGAGGGGAAGTTCTTCTTCATTCACTGGAACAGGAAGGAATTTATGTTTCAACAGGATCTGCATGTTCTTCAAATAAAAAAGGGCAAAGTCACGTGTTGAAGGAAATAGGGCTAAATAATATGGAAATTGAAGGCGCTATTAGATTTAGTTTAAGTGAATTTAATACCCAGGAGGATAT
>JAENWH010000477.1 GCA_016650135.1 Peptostreptococcaceae bacterium | reverse complement strand
GTGTCTGTCTTCTATATTTTAAAACTTTACCAATTGTACTAAACATCCTTGATCCCCCTATAAATCATTTCCAGCATAAGACAAATTAAAACTTTTATTTATCAAAGGAAAGTCGGGCACTATATTGCTCTGCACGGCATGGCAAACAATAGGCCAGTTGCAGAAAGACGGCGTACGAACTTTATATCTGTAAATTGTATTATTTTCTCCAGTCATAAGAAAATGAATGTTCTCTCCTCTTGGAGATTCTGTCATTCCATAAGCCATTTTATAAGCCGGAAGCTGTCCAATTGAAGTTTTATAATCCATTTGCTGTTGGTTCCCGGTTTCCTTGTCTCCGTTTCCTTTGTCTCTGCTTACGTCCTCATCGGTTTCCATAGCAGCCATCACGTCAAGCGCCTGAAGCATGATTGATATTGATTCATGACACTCTTTTAATTTAATTTTCATTCGGGCATTCACATCCCCATCAAAAAATGCAGGTATTTCAAATTCTAATTCTCCATAAACAGAATAAGGGAAATCTCGCCTGACATCAAAATCCCAGCCTGTAGATCTGGCTGCAGGTCCTACTGCATTTAAATCTTTTGCTATTACAGTCATTACAATTCCCGTATGTTCCACACGATCCGCAAACATGGCATTTCCTCTTACGATTTTCCATGTATCTGATAGTTCCTTATCAATTTTTTTTAATTGCTCTGAAATACTTTTTTCTTTGCCGAGAATAAAATCTTTTCTCACCCCGCCTGGCTGGTTTACACTTCTTAAAAACCTCATACCGCAAAGTTCATCAGCAATCAAATAAGCCCATCCCCTCATCATTCTGAACTGGTAACAGGCAAATCCGTAAGCCACATCTAAACAAACACCACCCAGATCTCCAAGGTGCGCAGTCAGCCTTTCCAGCTCCGCAAAAACCACTCTTGTGTATTCTCCTCTTTTTGGAATGGTAATGCCTGCAATTTTTTCAACAGCCTGACAATATGCCAATGAATTTGAAAATGTTTCGTCCCCTGATATTCTTTCAGAAATAAACAACCCTCTTTCCAAAGAAGACCCCTCTGCCATCTTTTCAATTCCTTTATGAACAAACCCCAACTGGGCTTCAAGATTGATGATTGGCTCACCTGCCACACTGAATCTAAAATGGCCAGGCTCAATAATTCCTGCATGAACAGGTCCTACCGGAATTTCAAAAACCCCTTCACCACCAACTTTATTGAAACGAATGGCTCTATCCGCAAATTTAGGTCTTTTATGCCCGTCGAAATCTTTTCTGAGAGGATAATTTTCATCCGGCCAGTTGCCATGAAAAACAAGCGGCTTTGCATCAGGATGCCCTGTTGGCTCAATCCCAAACATATCCTTAATTTCTCTTTCATAAAGTGCTGCGCCATGAATTCTATCTGTTATAGATTCACATTGAGGTTTGTCCCCATCAAGTTCACTTCGTAAAGTCAATAAAATCCCCTTCACTCTGTTTGCAAAAACATAATGAATCATGAATTTCCCGTTAAGTTCTCTTTCATCACATGCGAACATGGAGACAAGTGGCAAATCCATCGTTTCATAAAGATATAGACAAACAGGCCGAGCTTCTTTATTTTCCACCTGTATATAAATTTCATTTCCATTTTCTATCCAATATTTTTCAAAACTTTTTGGGTAGGCATCCAAGAGCTTCTCCATCATTACTTTTACTCCCATTTATATACCTCCCGTTATTACGTTTTGTGCATCAACCATTAAATTAAAGATGCCATCAGGCATATAAAGCCCGGTTATTGAAATAATTACCAGCATTATTATAATCACTGCAACACCATATTTATTTGTTTCACCTGGTGTAACGTTTTCTTCTCTATTATTGTAATAAAACATTCTGAAAAGTGTGGATACGATACCAACAAAT
>JAENWH010000399.1 GCA_016650135.1 Peptostreptococcaceae bacterium | reverse complement strand
TAATTGGTTTGATAGTATCATTATCCATGACAGGACTGACAGCATGCGGCGGCGGAAACTCGGGAACAGAAGCCGGTGGAAGTGTAGTAACAGCAGGTTCAACATCAGTGCAACCTCTATCGGAGGAATTAGCAGCAGTTTTTATGGATGCTAATCCAGACTACACGGTAGACGTGCAGGGCGGCGGTTCAGGACAGGGAATTAAATCTATACAAGAAGGAATTGCAGATATCGGGGCACTTTCCAGAAATCTTAAAGATGAGGAAAAGGGTTCAGTATCAAAAGAAATAACAATCGCATTAGACGGTATCGCTGTAGTAGTAAATAAAGATACGACAGTAACAAATTTAACTCTTGAGCAAATCAGACAAATCTATACAGGCGAAATAACCAACTGGAAAGAAGTAGGAGGGAAAGATACTCCCATAACGGTAGTATCGAGAGAAGAAGGATCTGGAACAAGAGGAGCCTTTGTTGAAATAACAAAAGTTGCAGTGAAAGATAATGCCGGAAATGAAACAGATATGACAGTCGCAAATGCATTAATTCAACCATCTACGGGTTCGGTAAAAACAACTGTAGCATCAACACCGAATACCATTGGATATGTTTCACTTGGCGCACTTGATGATTCGGTAAAAGCAGTAACTGTAGAAGGGGTAGTGCCATCAATCGAAAATATAATAGATGGAACATATAAAATATCAAGGCCATTCATCTATGTGGTAGGCGAAACAGTTTCAGAAACAGCACAAATGTATCTGGATTTTGTCTTAAGTGACGAAGGTCAGGCTATAGTGGTAGATAACGGATTTATATCGGTGAAGTAAGGTGAAGTAAAATGAAAGCATATGAAAAAGCGATAGAAAAATTAATATTAATCAGTGCCATTGTTACAACAGTATCAGTGGCGCTGATTACTGTTTTTATATTTAAAACGGGTATGCCGATTCTATTGAAATATGGGGTTTTGGATTTTATAACTGGAACAGACTGGAGCCCGACAAATGAGATTTTTGGAATCATGCCGTTAATTATTGGAACATTAACTGTCACTTTAGGGGCATTGATTATAGGAGTTCCCACGGGAATCGCCTGCGCCGTCTATTTATCAGAAATCGCCTCAAAAAAAACTGCCGGGTCTTTTAAAGCCGCAATTGAATTATTGGCAGGAATCCCATCTGTTGTTTATGGTTTTTTTGGATTAATTGTTTTGGTTCCAGCCATAAGAACCTATATACTGCCAATATTTCAAAAGTTTAACCCGGAATTAAATACCAGTGGATTCAGCATTCTGGCGGGTGCTGTTATTCTTGCAATCATGATATTACCTACCATTGTAAGTTTATCAGAAAACGCAATTACTGCAGTTCCTCAAGAATTCCGAGAGGCTTCTTTAGCTTTAGGCGCAAATAAAAGGGAAACAATCATGAAGGTGATAATCCCGGCTGCAAAATCAGGGATATTTTCATCGGTTATCCTTGCAATGGGTAGAGCAATTGGCGAAACCATGGCCGTTCTTTTAATCACGGGTAATGTAGCTCAGATGCCTGGTAGTATTTTAGACCCTGTTGCAACCCTGACGGGTACAATAGCAATGGAAATGTCTTATGCCGGACCAACACATCAGCAGGCGTTATTCGCAATTGGCATTATATTATTCATTATCATCATGTTATTGAATATTATGGCACAGGCAGTAATGAAAAAAATAGGGGGCGTAAACTGATGAATAAAAAATCAAAAAATGCAATTTTTTATGGAATAATCGGTTTGCTTTCAGCCTTAGCTTTAATAAGTTTAATACTGATAGTAGGATTTATATTAATCAAAGGGCTCCCTGGGATAACAACAGAGTTTTTAAGCCAGTCCCCAAGTAAAATGGGGAAGGAAGGCGGAATTCTGCCAATCATTATTGGAACCCTATATGTGACTCTTGTAGCGCTTGTAATAGCAACACCAATAGGAGTAGCTGCTGCTATATATTTTAATGAATATGCAAGAGATACCATAGGAGTCAGAATGATAAGGTTCTTCACGGAAGTTCTGGCAGGAATACCATCCATCATATTTGGACTCTTCGGGTTTGCGTTCTTTGTAGTTTTCCTGGGACTTGGCTGGTCGGTACTTTCGGGCGGATTAACCCTGACGATTATGATATTACCAACGCTTATTAGAGCGACAGAAGAATCTTTAAAAACGGTTCCCATGTCTTATAGAGAAGGTAGTTTATCTCTTGGTGCAACGAAATGGCAGACGATTGTAAAAGTAATTCTTCCCTGCTGCAAATCAGGGGTGTTAACAGGATTGATTCTTGGAATGGGAAGAGCTATTGGTGAAACAGCTGCAGTCATGCTGACAATAGGTGGTTCCATGAGAATGGCTGAATCCCTGCTTGATCCGACAAGAACCATGGCATTACATCT
>JAENWH010000220.1 GCA_016650135.1 Peptostreptococcaceae bacterium | reverse complement strand
CTTAGCATGGTTCCAGCGATTGCTGCAGCAAACAGTATAAAGGATACCAATTTTTTGGAGGTCAATATCAGATTAGGACTTAGAACAGCAATGATCATTGGTGTTCCCTGCAGTTTTGGATTAATGGCGATATCTGAACCGATTATGAGATTACTTTATCCTTTACAGGAAGCGAGTGCCATAAATGCCTCTAAAAGCCTGTTTTTACTCTCTATAGGCGTTATATTCCTATGCGTGGCACAAACTATGGCGGGAACCCTTCAGGGTCTTGGCAAGCCGGGCACGGCGGTATATGGGCTTGCGGCCGGTTTAGCAGTAAAGTGTATTGCAACCTATATTCTTGTTGGTTTCCCTCAATTGAATATTGAAGGTGCTGCCATTGGAAGCACGCTTGGTTTTGCAACCATTGGCATATATAATCTTTTCGCGGTAAAAAGGCTTACAGGTATTCACTTTGATTTAAAACTATCAGTATGGAAACCTTTAATTGCAGGGATTTTCATGTATCTTCTGGTAGTGGGTTTTTATTTTATTGCCAACAGAATTCTGGGGAACAGCATTGCCGCACTTATTTCAGTTGGTATCGGGGCATTTGTCTATGGGATACTTTTAATTAAGCTGGGGGCAATAGCCGTAAATGAAATAAAGTATCTGCCAAAAGGAGAAAAACTGCTTGTATTACTAAAAAAGCTTAAATTAGTGTAGAGGATTTTTTGATGAAATGGACAAAAGGACAACAGGAAGCAATAGATCTCAGAAATAAAAATATGCTGGTTGCCGCCGCCGCTGGCTCTGGTAAAACAGCAGTGCTTGTAGAGCGAATTAAGCAGCTTATTATTTGTGACAAGATTTCCATAAGTGAAATGCTGGTTGTAACATTTACCAATGCGGCAGCATCAGAAATGAAAGAAAAAATAATTCATGCAATAACGAAAGAAATCGGGAAAAATACTGAAGACTTAATATTTTTGAGAAAACAGTTGAACATCATATACAAAGCCAATATCAGCACCTTTCATGCGTTTGCTCTGGAGGTTATCAGAAGATATTTTTATATGATACATATTGAGCCGAATTTTAAAATTTGCGATGAAGCAGAAAATATAATCCTGAAAACTGAGGCGATGGAAGAATTGTTTGATCATTTCTTCGAGTCTGGCGATCAGGGTTTTATTGATTTTTTGAATAAATATTCAGCAAGCAAAAATGAAAGCAAAGTAAAAACCATTATCGACAGTGCTTATAATATAATTCAAAGTATCCCGGATTCATTTGGCTGGCTCAATCAAAACATTGAATCACTCCAAAAAAGTAAAGAAGAATTTCTTGACAGTCAGGTTGCAAAAGAAATTAAAAGTACAATAAAGAAGAATATTCGGATTTCTATAAAGTCTTTTGAAAGGATTGAAGAACTGATTTTAGAAGAAGGACTGCCCATTTTAGCCGGTAAAGCCAAAGCTGATGTGGAACAACTTATTCAAATATCAGAAGGGATTGAATGTAAAAGTCTGGAAAAGATATTAGACGAAATTTTGGCTGTCGAGTTTCAGCGGTTTAATATTTCAAAGGACGAAAAAGAAGGCTATGAAGGAATAAAGGATAAAATTGAAAAGATAAGAAGTAAGGGGAAAAGTTTTATAGGGAGAATAAAAGAAGATTATGCGGTCAGAGACCTTGATGAATATATTTATGATCTCCAAATGACCTATGAAGACGTTAGATATTTGCAGGTATTAATATTGGAATATCATAAACTGTTTAAACTGAAAAAAGAAGAAAAAAATCTTATCGATTTTAATGACATTGAGCATTTTGCGCTTGATATACTTAAAAATGAAGAAGTAGCGGACGAATACCGAAGTAAGTTTAAACATATTTTCATTGATGAATACCAGGACAGCAATTTGCTCCAGGATACCTTAATATCAAGGATTAAACGAGATAATAATCTGTTTATGGTAGGAGATGTAAAGCAAAGTATTTATAAATTCCGATTAGCGGAACCGGAAATTTTTATGGAAAAATATGAAAAATACAAAAATCAAAGCAATTGCTGGGATGCAAAGATTGATTTGAATCAGAACTTCAGGAGTAAGGGAACGATTATTAATGGGGTAAATGATATTTTTTCTAACATTATGGACCAGTATGACTCAGATGCAGCTTTATATAAAGGACTTGAATATGAAGGAAAGCTTGATTACCCGGTTGAAGTGCATGTTATAGATGAACAAACAAGAGGTGACGTGGAAGTTGATGATTCTGTTCTTGAACTAAAGATGGCGGAACTTGAAGCGCATAATGCGGTTAAATTAATAAAGGGAGAAATTGGCAAAAAAATATTTGATGTGAAACAGAATAAAATCAGAAAAATCACCATGCGGGATATTGTCGTATTGTTGAGGGCAACAAAAAATTATGCCGACAAGTTTTATCGGGTTTTCACAGAAGAAAATATTCCGGCGCATATTGATGACAGTGAAGGGTATTTTGATACAGTTGAGGTAGAAATAGTTTTAAATTTACTTAGAATAATTGACAATAAGAGACAGGATATACCTTTGATCAGTTTGCTGCATTCTTCTATAATGGATTTTTCTATGGTAGAACTGGCAGAAATCCGAGGGGAAAATAAAAAGGGAACATTCTATGATGCCTTTTTATCTTATGGTCAAAAGGGTGAAAATGAAATTTTGTCAAATAAAGTTGAAGCAGCTATGAAAAAAATACAAGAGTGGCAGGAACTTTCAAAATTCATGCCACTTGATGATTTAATATGGAAGCTTTTAAGAGAAACAGGATATTATAATTATGTGGCAGCATTGCCAAGTGGTATTCAAAGGCAGGCTAATCTCAGATTATTAATAGACAAAGCAATTAAATTCCAAAGCGGGAGTTTAAAAGGTCTTTACGGGTTTATTACTTATATTGATGCAATAAAGGCTCGAAGTGTCAGGACTGGACAAGTCAGCCTTGTCGGAGAAAATGACGATGTAGTAAGGATTATGACAATTCATAAAAGTAAAGGGCTGGAATTCCCCGTGGTTTTGGTTGCAGGGCTGGGAAAACAGTTTAATCAGAACAGAGATACCTCTTATTTAGATATTCATAAGGATTTGGGAATTACATTAAGCTATATAGACAAGGAAAGAAAATATTACAGAAAAACATTATTACAGAATGTCATCAAAGAAAAGAATAAATCACTTGATATGGATGAAGAAATAAGAATTTTATATGTGGCATTTACAAGGGCTATGGATAAATTGATTTTGCTGGGCACAGTTAAAGACTTAAGTGGTGCACTAGAAAAATATGAGTTGACCGAAAAAGGTGACACTTCAACTGCAAGATGTTATCTGGATATGATTATGCCTGCAGCGAGAGCGTGTGATGTAAAAATCAGTTTTCATAACAGAGATGAAATAGTACCACTGAACAGTGAGAAAAATGTCAATAAAAATCTTATGTCAGAACTGCTCAAAGGAAATGAAAATTTGCAGAAGGATGAGTTATTGACCAGCCAAATCAAAAGAATGCTGAGTTATGAGTATGGGTTTGCGCGTGCAATCAATCAAAAGTCGAAATTATCAGTAACTGAAATCAATAGAGAATGGAAAAAAGCGGATACTTATCGGGAGAATCTCAGATTACCTGTATTTGAAACAGGTAGAAGAGATTTTAACAGTGCTGAAAAAGGTACAATAATGCATGATTTTATGATGCATTTAGATTTCAAAGAGGCTTATAAGGCATTGCTTGTTTCAAAAGAGGAGATAACCCGTTTACTGAATAAAAGACTTGATAGCCTGGTTGATGCGAAATGTTTTACTGAGGAAGAAAGAAAGGTTATTCGTACTGAAAAAATAATAGCCTTTTTCCAATCCAAAATAGGGGCTCGAGTTTCACAGGCGGCAGAAATATATAAAGAAGCGACATTTAGTATAATAAAAGAACTGGGGGGAGAAGAAGTCATCGTACAAGGAATTATTGACTGCTACTTCAGAGAAAATGACGATTATATCTTAATTGATTACAAAACAAATTATGTTTCGGATATCGGGGATGCCGAGGAGCTGGAACAGATAAAAATATTATACAGAGAGCAGATACGGATCTATCAGGAAGCAATAGAAATTTCTAGAGGCATAAAAGTGAAAGAAAGTTATTTGTATCTGTTCGGAGCAGATATAGAAATGAGCGTATCCTAGGATACGCTCATTTCTATTTATGGTTTAAATCTACTTATCGTTTATACAAGACCTTGTTGAGTCATAGCTTCTGAAATTTTCAAAAAAGCAGCGATATTAGCACCGGCAACCAGGTTGTAG
>JAENWH010000091.1 GCA_016650135.1 Peptostreptococcaceae bacterium | reverse complement strand
TCTTAGATGATTTATATGAACATCCACAGTTCTTTCATCAGATTCCGAATCAATTCCCCAAATTTCATCCATTAGTTGTTGTCTTGTGAATATTTTATTTGGATATGAAATCAACTTAAAAATTAAATTAAATTCTTTTTGCGGTAGAATTACCTCGTCCTCAGGCGTATAAACTGTTAAGGAATCCAAATTAAAAACAGTTCTTCCACAAACAATTTTTCTTTCATTAATAATTTTGGCACGTCTCAAAAGTGCACCTACTCTTAATATCATTTCTTCCAAGTCAACAGGTTTTACCATGTAATCATCTGTTCCAACAAGGAACCCCTTTTTTTTATCTGCAAAACTCTCTTTGGCCGTAATCATCAGTATGGGTAAATCGTACCTGTCTTCTCTAAGGATTTTTGTTAATTCATATCCATTCATATCTGGCATCATGATGTCAGTAATAATTAAATCTATATACTCTTTATCAAGAACCTCAAGCGCTTCTTCTCCATTACCTGCAATAAAAGGATTATATTTATTCAATTTAAGTATTGCGCTATAGAGTTGACAAAGTTTTACATCATCTTCTACGACCAAAATATTAAACATATATTTCTCCCATTTTAATTATACACTATACAGGTTTACTTAACACTGAGTTAATATTAATAACTTATTATAACATTATCAATACAAAACGAGAGGAAAATATAATGAAAAAATTTAGAGAGTTAAGTAAAAAGAAGAAAATAATTATAGTGGTTTCCATTTTGGCGCTTGTTGTTGTTGTGGCAGCAGTTATCACGATGCCAAAAGCCACTAAAGCTGTGGCTACCACTGAAGCCAAAGCAACTTATCAAGATATCAGTACCTATTATAGTTATGAAGGCAACATAGATGCGGCAGAGAGCCAAATTGTGTATGCCTCCAATATGTATCCTGTTAAAAAATTCTACATATCAGAAGGAGATCAGGTTAAAAAAGATCAGACCCTTCTTGATTATGACAATACCAACATTGATGCTTCAGTCACATCGGCTCAGGCATCTCTATCCTCGTCACAGTTGGCCGTTACCACTGCAGAAACAAATGCTTCACGTTTAACAGTACTTTATAATGACGGAGCCGTTTCCAGGCAGGAATATGAAAGTGCAGTCAATTCTCTTACCAGTGCCAAAAATCAGTTGACTCAGACTCAGGCCAATTATCAGTCGGTAATGAATCAAAAGGATGAAACGAGTGTAAAAGCAAAGGTTAATGGTGAGGTTATTGAAATTAATGTAGCCGAAAATGAATCTGTAACCAATGGAACAAAGATATTAGAAATCGTTAATTATGATACACTTCAAGTTAGTGTTAAAGTGGATGAATATGATGTTGGCTTCCTTGCAGAAGGGCAGAAGGCAGAAATTACCGTAAATGCATTAAGTGAAACGGTAAAAGGAACCGTCACCAAGATATCGAAAAAAGCAGATGTGGTAAATGGCGTATCATACTTTCCCACAATAATAACATTTGACAAACCCGACAATCTTAGAGTAGGTATGTCTGTTGTTGCAAAAATAACCGTGAGCAGCGCGAAAAATGTTATTACTGTTCCTTATGACGCAATACAGTTTGATGCATCAAACAAAACTTACGTGCAGTATAAAGATTCCAATGGCGATTTAAACAGAGCTTATGTCGTATTAGGTATAAATAATGGCGCACTTGTTGAAATTAAAAGTGGAATTAAAGAAGGCACAACTGTAATGGTACCTGTCGTTTCATCTACATCAAACTTTTCGGGTGGTCAACGAGCTGGAAAACCCGGCAATCAAGGCAATTAAGGAGCGATGAAATGCGTAATGAAATATTTAAAATGAGTAATATCGTAAAAACCTATCAGATGGGAGAAGAATCCTCCACCGTTTTAAAAGAAATCAGTCTGACAGTTTATGAAGGTGAATTTCTTGCAATATTAGGGCCTTCAGGTTCTGGGAAAACCTCACTTATGAATATTATAGGCTGTCTGGATATACCTACGTCTGGAGAATATATATTATCAGGCAAAAAAATTAGTGAACAGGATGAAAAAACTCTGGCAAAAGTACGAAGAGAAGAAATTGGTTTTATATTTCAATCTTTTCATTTACTGCCTAAGCAAAGCGCATTAAAAAATGTGGCTCTTCCTCTGATTTATGCGGGAGTTAAAAAACTTGAAAGACTAGAACGAGCTGAAGAAATGCTTCGTCGTGTAGGACTTGAAAACCGAATAAATTACCGTCCTAACCAGTTATCAGGGGGCCAGCAGCAGCGTGTGGCAATAGCAAGAGCTATCGCTGCAAATCCAACAATTCTTTTAGCCGATGAGCCTACGGGGGCTCTTGACCAAAAAACCGGAGCACAAATTATCGAGCTTTTTCATGAGCTGAATAGAGAAGGGCGAACAATCATCATCATCACCCACGATGAAAAGATCGCCAAGCAAGCTGGAAGACTTATTAGGATCTTAGATGGTGTTTTAACCGAGGAGGGTACTGAAAATGCTTAAAGAATCTATAAGTATGGCTTGGGAAACTGTAGTAAATAACAGAATGCGTTCATTTCTTACCACCTTAGGTATAGTCATTGGTATCGCTTCAGTTATAACCCTCATTACAGTGGTGCAAGGGGTAACGGGTTCAATGATGAGCCAGTTTGACCAGCTTGGAGCAGGGAACGTAACCATTACTGCCTACGGGACTGCGTTAAAAAGCGGTTTAACCGATTCTGAAATTACCGAATTGTCAAAGGTTGATCATGTATCTGGCGTAGCGCCATCACTTGACGGGGTCAGCTCAGTGGAAAGAAAAGGAACAGTAATAGAGGATGTCCCTGTAAAAGGTAAGAACGATATCTATTTTCAAAGCAAAAGCAGCACTATAACTCTTGGAAGAGGATTTAACAAACTCGATATGGGTGGAAACAGTTATGAATGCATAATTAATCAAGCACTTGCAAGCAAATTATTCCCAGGAGAAAATCCAGTTAATCAACATGTTAATATTGGCGGGCTCAGTTATGTGATCATCGGCGTAATGGAAAACGACACTTCCCTTATGGCAGGCTTTAGCGGTGAAACTTCCACGGATCCGTCCGTGATTATACCCTACCAGAATGCGCTGAAAGTACTAGGTGTTTCAAATATAATAAGTGTCGAGGTTTATATTTCAGATACTGCTTATTCAACTCAAGTACTAGCTGATCTGGGAAGCCTTCTAGATAAAGATTTCAATTATAAAAAAGACAGTTATAATATTATGAATATGGATACTTTAATTGCAACCATGAACTCAATGAAGAACATGCTGACAATTATGCTTGCCGGTATTGCTTCCATTTCACTTCTTGTTGGCGGAATTGGAATCATGAATATGATGCTTACCTCTGTAAGTGAAAGAACAAAAGAAATAGGCCTTAGGAAAGCTCTTGGCGCTGAGCCGGGACAGATTCAACTCCAGTTTATAGTAGAATCTATATTTCTTTCCATTATTGGAGGTGTAATAGGCGTTATTACAGGTTTATTGCTTTCAGTGGTAATCTGTAAGATAATAGGCGTTGGTTTTTCTCCAACAATATCTTCTATTATCCTGGGCGTAGGATTTTCTGCAGGTGTCGGAATTGTTTTTGGCTGGACTCCGGCTAGAAAAGCCAGCAATCTGAACCCAATAGATGCTTTACGAAGTGAATGATATTAAGATTGCATAAATTAATAAAATATGATTATAAAATAAATGAAAAGAGGCATAGTTAATGAAAATTAAAATTTTAAGTGTGGTTACTCTGCTAGTTTTAGGATGTACGTTCATATCTCCTTTCACCACCTTTGCGGACAGCGTTAATACCAATACTACTGCCGCAGCGACTGAGGCTGCAGAAGTAACAACGACATCAAGTAATGCAATTACTCTTACATTGCAAGATGCATATACTAAACTAGAGAGCAGCTCAACTAGAAAACAGTTGGATTTAAATAAAAAAAGTGACGAAGCTGTTGCCAAAGGCTATGCGGAATCCTATTCGACTGCAATCAAGCAAGAAGCTGCTGCCAATGCATCAACAGATTTCTCCTCATATAGCAGTGCAAACAATAAAATGTATGCTGCACAGAAGAAGTTTGCCGCCTCAATGATTGAAGCAAATAACACAGCAAGACTTAGTAAAATGAATAGAGACGCTTTTGAAAAATATTTTACCATTGAAAATGCTGCGCAAAAACTCGCTATCGCTCAGAACAACCTTTCTTTGAAAGAAAAATTACTGGTTGCAGCAAATCAAAAATATGAGCAAGGAACCGTTTCAAAGGCGGATGTGCTGAATGCCACAATAAATGTAAAAACCGCAGAAGATCAATCCATATCAGCAAAGAATACTCTTGAAAACCTCAAGATGAATTTTAACATATACCTGGGCTACGATTTATTACAGGAGCTAGTACTGACAGATAGCATACAAGAGAGTGACCTGTCGGAGACTTCACTTGAGGATGCAATAAAAGCTGCCCTAGAAAACAGAAATGAAATCAAGCAGGCTACATATAATCTTGAACTTGCGCAACTTAACTTCAACAATTATAAAGCATACCCTACATCTTCAGCAAAATATTTAACCGCTGAAACTAAGCTTCTGATGGCGCAGAGCAATGTTGATATTATGCCCGCTACAATAGAAATGGATATAAGATCAAAGTATTCAGCCATGACAGAAAAATACCATATAGTACAGACTGGAAAGCAGAATGTTTTGAATGCTGAGGAAGCCACAAGGATTGCCGAATCACGTTATAGTGTTGGAATGTCAACGCTTTCCGACGTTCAGCAGGCTCAAATCACACAATACAATGCTCAATTAAGCCAAGCTAACAGTCTGCTTGAGTTTAAGCTTGCAGTTGAGGATTACAACCTTGCTGCAGGAATTGGAATAACTGCAGCAAATTTATAGGTTTTGTTTAAACTTTAACTGCTTTTTTATGTTTTTTTGGATGAGATATTATAATTGTCAAATTTGTTGTAATGTTGGACATAAACGTATAAAGATTTTTTGAAATTATACGTTTATATAATTAATTCCATATAATTAGTATAAAAAAGAGCAGCGCGAATCGTTGATAATGAAGTATTTTAATAAAAATTATACTAAATGCAATATTTGAATAAGGAAAGCGTATAAAAACAAGAATGTTTTTATACGCTTTCCTTATCAATTTTACCGTTGGCAGATAAATGTAAATAAATGGGTTATCCTAAAACACTACTTTCTGCTTTAAAACGTATAAACCAATAGTAAAGATTAGAAACTTAATACTAATAGATAAATTATACGTTTATCAACCATCTGCTGTGACCGAATTTTTCAATTATAAAATCCAAAATCAGATTTGATGCCAAATCTCCTATTTCTTCATTTCTCTCATTTGAAAAATAATTTTTAGTTTCCGCTATCATTTCTTTCTTTTTTTCTTTAATTAATTTTATTTTATCGTTCTTTTTCATAATATACCTCAATCGACTATATCTTTTTTATCTATCCTTTAACGCTGTATAGTCTTTTCTGGCCGCGACACTTTTGTACGCAGGTCTAATTATTTTACTGGCATTAATCAACTCTTCCATTCTGTGGGCACTCCAACCAGAAATACGGGCAATCGCAAAAATTGGTGTAAAGAGCTCAAGAGGCAAATTCAACATACTGTAAACGAATCCACTGTAAAAGTCAATATTAGCGCTTACTCCTTTATAGATTTTACGTTCATTCGAAATAACTTCAGCTGCTATTTTTTCAACCATTGCATATAATTTAAATTCCTCGGTTCTGCCTTTTTCTTCAGAAAGGTCCTTTACAAATTTTTTAAATATATTTGCTCTTGGATCAGATAATGAATATACTGCATGACCCATACCATAAATCAAACCGGATTTATCAAAACCTTTTTTATCAATTAAATCCTTTAAGTATTCGTAAATTTGCTTTTCGTCGGTCCAGTCCGAAACGTTCTTTTTCAAGTCTTCAAACATCTCAACAACTTTTATATTTGCGCCACCATGTTTTGGCCCTTTTAGTGATCCTATTGCTGCCGTAATAGCTGAATAAGTATCAGTGCCTGAAGATGATACAACACGCGTGGTAAATGTCGAATTGTTTCCGCCACCATGTTCCGCATGAAGTACAAGTGCAACATCAAGAATTCTGGCTTCCAATTCGGTGTAGCTGCTATCTGATCTCAGCATATGTAATATGTTTTCAGCCGTCGATAATTCTGATTTCGGCTTATGTATGACAAGACTCTCATCCATAAAATAATGCAGGTAGGTTTGATATCCATAAACTGATAGCACTGGGAATACAGCCACAAGTTCAAGACACTGCCTTAAGACATTTGGGAGGCTTATATCATTTGCCTTTGGATCATAAGAGTGTAAAGTCAACACACTTCTTGCCAAAGTATTCATCATATCCAAAGTTGGAGATTTCATAATAGTATCCCTGACAAAACTTACCGGCAAGGTTCTATACTCTGCCAAAAGTCTTATAAATTCATTCAACTCCTCTTGCTTCGGAAGTTTTCCAAATATAAGGAGATATGTAACTTCTTCAAACCCAAATCTTTTTTCACTAATGAAGCCATCTACAATTTTCTCAATGTCAATTCCCCTATACATAAGTTCCCCTTCACAAGGAATCTTCTGCCCATCATCCATCTTAAATGCTTGAATTTCTGAAATTTCCGTGAGTCCGGTCAAAACGCCATTGCCGTTAACATCTCTTAGACCTCTGTTAACTTCATATTTTGAATAGAGTTCTTGTTCTATCGAACTATTTTTAACACATAGTTCTGTTAATTCCTTAATTTTTGGAGAAATTTCCAAAAATTTACTATCTAAATTAGTTAATCCTCTATGGGAATTCGCCTTATCTCTTTGATTTGATTTCATCATATATCTCCTTTATAATTTTTTCTTAGCGGACCGGGCAAATTCCATTACTGCATTCACTATCAAGTTCCCTGTTATCTTCCCCAAGCTCAAATTGTTTTAATAATGATGGTACAAATGGTTTCATTTCTGACACTCTTTTTTCGTACTCTTCTTTTGAAATTGCTTCATAAGGAAGCATTTCATAGAAACTGTCATTATAAGGCAAAAAGGAAAGAGCAATGCAATCATCCCAGTTGTTCCAAAGCCATTCTTCAACAGCCTCCCATTCATTTTCGCG
>JAENWH010000516.1 GCA_016650135.1 Peptostreptococcaceae bacterium | reverse complement strand
TGAGATGTTGAGGCCTTGCAAACTCAAGGCCAGGACATCCTTGTAAGAAATCATATTCTTGCCTCCATGTTCTTTTTTCACTGATATGTTTTTCAGTGATTCTGGAACATGATAGCTGATGATGATGAGGAATTAGCGGATTTGCCTGATGAAAAATTACTGGATTCTAGTGGTGAAAGTGACCGAATTTATTACGATACCACCAAACCACTCTTAACGGAAGGGATGACCATAAGAGAAACAGGGAGACCCTAAATACTGGCGTATTCCAGTGGATAGGGAAAACTAAAGATTACATGACTAAAAATTCACCCAAACCAAAAAAAGACTGGAGCAGAAATTTTCTTGCTCCAGTCTTTAGTACAATCCTCAGAAAATTATTTAATTGCTTGTATTGAATCAACCAATCCTGATGACCACTTTCCAGAATCTTCCAACTTCTTTACAGCTTCCATAGCTTGTTTTCGTAAGATTTCACGGTCAGGAAAGGAATCATTGTATACTGCACCTTCGGAAATCATCTGATTAATCAATCCTTGCTCTGATGTTTTTGACTCTTCAAATGACCATTTGTTAGTGGCATCAAGAGCATCCTGGATACCCTTGCGTTGGGAATCGGTCAAACCTTCCCAGAAGGATTCATTGACATACCATGCATTAGCGGCAAACATATCATCGGTTCTTGTGATATAAGGAGCAGCCAAGTGCCATTTATTTACTATAACGTCTGCTACTGGTCCATGAGCCGCCTCGACTAACTTCGTCTTTAATGCTAGGAAGATTTCATTCCATGCAACGGTTGTTGGGTTTGCACCATATGCTTCATAGGATTTTACAAACATTTCAAGACCTGGGGCTCGAATCTTCAATCCTGTAAAATCAGAAGCAGAATTCAGAGGCTTTACAGAGAAAAACATACGGGAAGCCATCGGAACAGGAGCTATGATACGCATCCCACTGGTCTTTGCTACCGAATCTGTAAGATCAAGGAACACAGGACTCTTAAAATAGTTTTTCATATGCTCAACATCGCGGAACATAAATCCGAAACTTATCGGTTGGAAATCCTTATCATACGGAACAATCCAAGCAATATCATTTCCAAATAGTTGCACACTACCTTCGACAACCTGATCCATAACCTGACTTGCAGATCCCAATACAGCACCCTGTACATGGTTAACCTTCAAGTTAAGTTCAGGATGCTTATCAATTTCAGCTTTAAAATACTCTCCTGATAGATTCCTCAGCGAGCCAATGGCATCTGCTGTGGCAAGTGTGATTGTTTTTTCTTGCTTTTCAGCTGTTGCTGCAGCAAAAACCATTGTCGTAGCTAGTACGACCATCAATAGTAAAACAGTTACTTTTTTCATATATTCCTCCAATAAAAAAGTTTCAAATAATTTTGGGCTCAGCCCCCGAACAGTCGCGGTAGAAATGTCGTTATCGTTGGCACAAATGTAATTAATAATAAGAAAGCTAAAAATGGAAAATAAAATGGTGCTACAGCCTTGAACATTTGGCCTAGGGTTAGTTTCGTTTGATTCATCATTACAAACAACAGTGAACCAAATGGGGGAGTCAATGTTCCCATTAGCAAGTTGATTAACATCACTATTGCAAAATGTATAGGGTCTATTCCATAAGTCGCTGCAATGGGGAACATAATTGGAGCAGCTATCAAGACCACCACCGTTGTCTCCATGA
>JAENWH010000475.1 GCA_016650135.1 Peptostreptococcaceae bacterium | reverse complement strand
GATGCCGTGCAGATTACCTTTGTATTTCCCATTTCAATAAGCACTGATCCTTGCGGGCTCATCAAATAATTGTTTGTAATAGTAATATTACGTAATTGGTCATTCTCTCTGTTATCAATTCTCATTTCATTCCTCCATATTTTACTGTTTTTTTGCTCTATATACCATTCCATTTGTCATTGAAACCGGAACGACTTCTCCTGTTGCATTACTTTAATATTATACCATAATAGGTCTAGACCTTCCACAAAATATATAGTAAACTAAATAAGTATATAGACTAGATTAAATGATAAATATTTTAAGACAAAATTAATATGTATGAATAGGGTGGAGGATTACGTCAATGAAAACGGTAATAATAGATGGTTACTCAGCAAACCCAGGAGATTTAAGCTGGGAGGTTTATGCCAAATTTGGAGAATATATTGTTTATGACAGAACTGAAACAACTCCAAACGACGAATTAATAATGGAGAGAATAAAAGATGCAGATGCAATTGTTGTGAATAATAATGAAATAACAAGAGAAATGATGATTCGCTGCCCAAAATTAAAATTTATTTGTGAGGCAGCCACTGGTTATAATAATATTGATGTCAAGGCTGCTGAAGAACTTGGGATAACTGTAACAAACGTTCCCGCCTATTCTACGGATGCCGTGGCGCAGCATACCATTGCTCTTCTTCTAGAGCTTACCAACCATGTTGCAATTCATAATCAGGCTATTCAAACTGGAGAATGGTTTGATGCACCAGACTTTCGTTTTACGGAAAAACCACTTTCTCTGCTTGCAGGCAAATCTATCGGCATCATTGGGTACGGAACAATAGGGAAAAAAGTTGCTGATATATGTATTGCTCTTGGAATGACTTTAAATATTTACAGTGCTGACCCAAAGAGCACTATAGAATCTGACGTCATTTCATTGCACTGCCCTCTAAATGATAATACAAGTGACTTTGTTAATAAAAAACTAATAAATATGATGAAGGATGGCGTAATTATATTGAATTCTGCAAGGGGTGGTTTGATTAATGAAGACGATATGTCAGCAGCAATTAAATCAGGTAAGGTTGCAGCTTATGCTGCGGATGTGCTTTCTACCGAACCTCCAGAAAAAAACAATCCTTTAATTGGTCTTGAAAATTGTATTCTGACACCACATATCGCGTGGATTCCAAGAGAAACAAGGCAATTATTGATGGATGTTTGTATTGCCAATCAGGAAAGTTTCCTGGCCGGCGGAACGTTGAACAGAGTAAGCCCATTATAAGCATCCGACATTGGGCTTCCTTTTTTGAGAGCCCTTGCAATCAGTCATTCTAAATTTCAGTTATCCACAGACCACCTGTGGATAAGTACTTCAGACAACTCTATTCAGTAACATATAAGGAGCATGCGAAAAATGTATATTAACACATTAATCACATGCTCCTTTTTCATCAATTGACTTTCAAAACTTATCCACAGACCCAATTCCAACAAACCCACCAATTGCAGGGGTTAATTTTTTCACAAACCCAATGTCGGATGCTTATAATGGGTTGTAATCAAGTCTGGTTCCGGCCTGCTTTAGTTTAATGGCTGTCATAAAGGCATCCGCTGTGTCCATGCAGGTCAATACCGGCAGCCCCCACTCGATTGCTTTTCTTCTTAAAGCGAAGCCTTCGCTTTCCGTTCTGTTCCCGATTTTAGGGATATTTATTATACAGACAATCTCCTGCCCGATATATTGCTTTGCCTTTTCATAAGTAATGTTTGTTGCTTCTATGCCATTATCATTCAGAAAATTAGTCGTGCCTTTTGAAGAATAGACCATAAAGCCTGCATGTTTGTATTTCTTTATTGTGGAGATTGTTCGGTCATTCTTTTCAGAATCCCTAAGCGCCACAAAAACACCACCTTCAACAGGTATATTCAT
>JAENWH010000355.1 GCA_016650135.1 Peptostreptococcaceae bacterium | reverse complement strand
TCACGGTGGCTCCGAATAATGATTTCTTGTTTTGTATACATACTTATCATGTTTTAAAAATGAGATTATATTCTCATTCTTTGATCACTAAGTGGTATACTTTTCGATTGAAAGGTGGGGTACTTTTGATTGTTATAAGCATCATGGATTTCAATAAAAAAGTCACGATAATCACCTGAAATCAGTCCTTTTTGAGCTGATTTTTTTGAGTTTAATAGAAAATGTGGCCACAAAAACATTTATGGATGGTCAGCTTGCGTGTTTTTTCAAAATATTCTAAAGTAAGAGTTAATATATTTGGTTGGTTTTAAGAGGTCCTTTCTCCCATGAAGCCATTATGTTAATTAAGAAAAGAAAATAGTAGGGACCCCACCGGAATTGCTTTGGGCTGAATATTTAAGTCACATTCAAACATGAAATGTATATTTGAATGAATAAATGTAAGAAAGAAAGCGTTTAATTTACAATCAGATCAACCTTGTTCATCTATTATCCCTGTTCATTTACAATGAACAATGCATCTGACCGAACATGGATTAATGTATGCCTTCATTTCATACCTAAATAGGGATTCAAAATATTATTTAAAAAAATGCTTTCTTATGTGATATCTGTTCATTATATTTGATCGTTCATTTTAAATGAACAGATGAATTTAGTGAACAATGGTATTTGAAAAATACCTAAATTTGGCTTGATTGCTAGCGAATAATGTAACAATACACTAAACTTGGAGCATTCATATTTTTCAGAAAAATAAAACCAGTAACGCATGAAAAAGGAAAAATACATTCTTGATGAAGCTGTTATCAGCCTATTCAAGTATACAAATATCCAGGCTGTTGTAAAAGATGGAAGACTGAGATATGATGCATTCCTGAGTATTGCCAATGAAGAATTCGTTGTTGAGATTAAATCTGAAGTTACGAAAGGGAACAAAGGCATAGTTCTGGCAAGCCTCAAGGAGACTTCACGCGAGAAAAACCTTCCGATCATTCTGATTACAAAATACATCCCCAGCGAGATTACAAAAGAGTATGTTGCTGAAGGGATAAATTACCTTGATGTTGCAGGGAACTGTAACATCAAGCAGAATAATTTAGTGCTTCTTGTTGAAGGGAAAAAAATTGATCGGGCTGCAAAAGTCAATCAACCACGCGCATTTCAGGAAGCTGGGATCAAGTTGATTTTTCTATTTTTAGTTGATCCCGCAAAGGCTCAACTCAAATACCGTGAACTTGCAGAGCTTGCAAATATCTCTTTAGGTTCTGTGGGTACAATTATGCAGGAACTTATTGATCTCAATTTCATTCTAAAAACGAAGCAAACGATGAAGCTCAAGAACACCAAAGAGCTTTTGAATCGCTGGATTATTGCCTACCACGATGTATTAAGGCCTCGATTATTAATGAAACACATGCGTTTTGTGAGACCGGAAATCTATACCAAATGGAAGGAAATTAATTTGAATGAACCCGATGGACTTGCATTTTGGGGTGGCGAACCAGCAGCCAGTTTGCTTACCAACTACCTTCATCCTGGTATTTTTACCATATACACATACCGCAATTGGCAAAGTTTCAAGGACATTGGCCTTGTTCCAGACGAAACTGGAAACGTGGAGGTATTGGTAATATTCTGGGGTCCACAAACGTATACGGGTATTCCTCCAGTTTTGATTTATGCTGATTTGATGAGCAGTGGAAGCGACCGAAATATAGAAACCGCAAATATGATCTTCAAGAATGAGCTACAATATATCAAGTGAAAATTTCAGCAATCCATTATTAAAGGAGTTGCTTGAAAAATTAACCATCTTCTTTGATTCAATAGAGTCAGAGTTTTATGTGATTGGTGCAACTGCACGTGACATGATTCTAAGCGGCATCCACAAGCAGGTCTCGGCTCGTAAAACCAATGATCTTGATATTGCTATTGCGATCCCTGATTGGTCAAAATTTCAGGATATTTCAGAGAGCTTGTGTAAAATTGAGGGTTTTGAAAAATCGAAGATGCATGCACAGCGATTTTTTTACAAGACCCATTATCAATTGGATATAGTCCCTTTTGGAGAAATTGCCCAAGCAGACAAACTAATCTACTGGCCACCCGAAGAATCACAGGCAATGTCTGTCTCAGGGTTTACAGATGTGGTAAAGCATGCCCTTGAAATTTCTGTGGATGATAGCTTCGTAATCCATGTGGCCACCTTACCTGGAATTTTCATTCTCAAATTAAATGCCTGGAGTAACCGGAATATCGAAACCAACCGGGATGCCGATGATATGGCTTTTATTATTTCAAGTTATCTCGAAATTAATGAGCAACGTATGGTAGACGAGAACTATGATCTGTATGAGGACGATAATTTTACAACCTTTAATGCCGGGGCTGCTTTGCTGGGAAGGGATATGAAAGTAATACTACAAGCAAATACCGAAATTCTGGATGAATTTGTTGGCATACTCCGCACTGAAGTAGATCAATTGGAAGACAGCAAGTTGGTGAACCAGATGATGGAAACCCATGCATCACTGAAATTTGAGGAAGTTTACAACGGCCTTCTTTCTATCACAAACGAACTAAACAAATAATCTCGCAAAACAATTTGATAATGGAGGTAAATTCATTTTCTGCCAAAGGAAAAGGAGAAAACAACGAAGACTATATACTGAGCCGTCAGCTATCGCCTAATTGCTCATTATTTCTCATTGCTGATGGAATGGGAGGATATTCCTATGGAGAGATAGCTTCTTCTTTGGCCTGTGA
>JAENWH010000503.1 GCA_016650135.1 Peptostreptococcaceae bacterium | reverse complement strand
TCTAGGTTCAATAATCAAGAATCCCCTTGCTTTAAGTTTTTCAATATTTTCCTGCACAATTGGATTTTCATACATATTGGTATTCATAGCTGGCGCAAGGAACACAGGTTTATCCTTTAGTGCAAGAATCACCGTTGAAAGGAAGTCATCTGCAATCCCATTTGCTATTTTACCGATAATATTTGCTGTGGCCGGTGCAATAATAAAGACATCTGCTTTCTTCGCCAAAGAGATATGCTTAATTTCTTCAGGTGTGATTTCATCAAACATGTCCGTGTAAACTTTATTTTTTGTCAGGGCCTGCAATGTCAAAGGGGTAATAAATTTCACAGCACTTTCTGTCATAATCACTTCTACATTATATCCGATTTTTGTCATTTGATTCGCAAGATCCGCCGCTTTATAGGCCGCTATGCTTCCTGTAACTCCTAAAAGTATATTTTTCATTTTACTTTTCTCCTGTACTCTCTCCGCTTCTGTCGCTTAATTTCTCAAGCAGTCGCTTACTGATGGTTTCTCCAATTTCTTCCTTCGTTTCCATAATATCAAAGGTCTTATCTTGATGAATCAAAAATCCTTTGTGTGTTTTTTCTTTTATGTCTTCCAAGTCATTTGCCAGAACGAAGTCACAACCGTTCTTCAAAAGCAGGGCATGCCCGACCGCCATAAGTTCTTCCTTCGGCACATGGCTTAAAAGTTTAAATCCTACCAGTAAGGTATTTGGACTCCACTTTTTAATTGAGCTTATCACCTTTGGAGTTTTCTTCATCACAATCACCAGATTTTCAATATCCGAGCTGATTTTTTTACTCGCATCCAAAGTTTTTCCTTCTTTTACGTCTTCCAGAGTGGTAAGCTCTTTTACCGTATAATCGCTTACCGCCATCGAATGAATGACAGCGTCTATCTTTTCCTTCTCAAGAATTTCCTTTAATACTGTCTCCAATTCCGAAACGCCACCTATTGAAATAGAAACCACGTTTGGCCCTGACGGAGATATTGCTCTGGTTCCATGAATATAATACAGTTTCTCCAACTTTTCACCAAAATTTCTTAAAACCGATCTCGCTATGGCATTGCCTAACCGCCCTGTGGAAAGATTAGTTATTGAACGTACATCATCGATTTTTTCTGTTGTCCCACCTGCGGTAATGATTAGTTTCATTCCCTTGTTCTCCTTATTATTTATCAGGTCTATTCCTGTAATTGATTAATTTATCGAATACCTTTTACAAAGAAGGCCCCAACTGTTGGAGCCTTCCTGCAAATTTCATTTTTGTTCCAGTTAAACTCTCCGGCGAATATATTACTTTTCTAATCAAGCAATGTCTTTGATACTACAACAATATCTGCCGAGTTATCATCATCATCTGTCATATCGTAAAGTCGTACTGACCGGTCTTTTCTAATGTCAGATAAACTGCCGGCTGTATATTCCGTTTGATCATCAGAAATCACATAGACCGCTGCGTTATCCTTTATGGCAAACAGTTCCCCAGTTGGGATTCCAAGTCTGACAACTCCATTATCATTAGAATCTATCCGATTCCAGTTATCCGTCAATTCCACAAATATTGCTCTCCCGCTGACACTGACACTGTCAGCTATTGTTCTAATCTGGCCATCTCTTAAATTGATTTCATATACCTGTCCGGTCAGATAACCCGTTGAAGCCGAAGATGGAAGCCCAGTCATCCCAGTCGTTCCAAGCCACATAATAGGCTTTCTTGCAACCAGTGTATCAACTCCTGTCACCGCATCTCCTTTAGCGTTTAGTGTCATCACTGTACCGTTAATGACCCCATAAGCATACCCGCT
>JAENWH010000469.1 GCA_016650135.1 Peptostreptococcaceae bacterium | reverse complement strand
GAAATAACGGGAAATAACGGGAAATAACGGGAAATAACGAGAAATGCCGGGGAAAATGTCAAAAAAAGACTTGCAAAAAAGCGGTAAATATAGTTTAATTAATATATGTTGTTATTTATTTAACAGTTATAAATTCTAAAATGAGCGGTACTGAATAAATGAAAAGTGGGACCGTTATTAAAAATAATTAAGGAGGCATTTAAATGAACTTTCAATTAACGAAAGAGCAAGAGTTTGTTAGAAAAATGGTAAGAGAATTCGCCATTAATGAAGTTGAGCCAATTGCTGCAGAAATCGATGTTGAACATAGATTCCCAGTTGAAACAGTTGAAAAAATGGCAAAATACGGACTTCTTGGAGTTCCGTTCCCTAAAGAATATGGCGGAGCCGGCGGAGATCAGATTTCATATGCAATTACAGTAGAGGAGTTATCAAGAGTATGCGGTTCAACTGGAGTTATATGTTCAGCACATACCTCACTTTGCGGATGGCCAATTTACAATTGGGGTACAGAAGAACAAAAACGAAAATATCTTCCAGATGTGCTTTCTGGCAGAAAACTTGGTGCTTTTGGTCTGACTGAACCAAATGCAGGAACAGACGCTGCAGGTCAGCAAACGAAAGCCGTTGACAGGGGAGACCATTGGCTCATCAACGGAGCTAAGGTGTTTATTACAAATGGCGGATATGCAGATTTATTTGTAGTAATGGCAATGACTGACAAGTCAAAAGGAACCAAGGGAATCAGTGCATTCATCATTGAAAAGGAAGATGAAGGCTTCTCAATTGGGAAGACTGAAGATAAAATGGGAATATGCGCTTCCTCGACTACCGAATTAATTATGGTTAACTGTAAGATTCCAAAAGATAGAATTATGGGCAAGGTTGGAGATGGTTTTAAGATTGCCATGTCAACACTTGACGGAGGACGTATTGGGATTGCTTCACAGGCATTGGGAATCGCTCAGGGAGCATTTGATGCTACCGTAACATATATGAAAGCAAGAAAACAATTTGGAAAAAAACTGTCTAAAATGCAGGCACTTCAGTTTGACATTGCTGAAATGAGAACCAGAATTGAAGCTTCCAGATTAATAATATATAAAGCTGCTGATATGAAAGAAAAACATTTACCTTATGGCCCTTATTCCGCAATGGCTAAATTATATGCTGCAGAAACTGCCATGTTTGTAACAACTAAGGCTGTTCAATTGCATGGTGGCTACGGTTACACAAAGGATTATCCAGTTGAAAGAATGATGAGAGACGCGAAGATTACAGAAATCTACGAAGGAACATCGGAAGTTCAAAAAATAGTAATCGCTGCATCAGTATTTAATAAATAAAGGAAGAAGGAGGAAAAATAAATGGCATTAAAAATTATCGTATGCGCAAAACAGGTTCCTGATACAAACGAAATTAAAATTGACCCTATTAAAAAAACTCTTATTAGAGAAGGCGTTCCAAGTATTCTAAATCATGATGACTCGAATGCGCTTGAAGAAGCTTTGAAAATAAAGGATACATACCCTGATACATATATTACAGTTGTAACAATGGGGCCACCACAGGCTAAAGATATGCTTATTGAGTGTATGGCCAAAGGAGCTGATGCAGGAGTATTAGCTTCAGACAGAGCCCTTGGTGGCTCCGATACATGGGCTACATCAAATGCACTTGCAGCAGCCATTCAAAAGATTGGTGATTTTGATATTATATTCGCAGGTCGTCAGGCTATTGACGGAGATACCGCACAGGTAGGACCTCAGATAGCAGAAAAACTGAATATTCCGCAGGTTACTTATGTGGAAGAATTTGCATTGGATAAAAACATGAAAGATATTACAGTTAAAAGAGCACTAGAAGATGGATATGAAATAATAAAACTTCAGACTCCTTGCATGCTTACAACTATCAAGGAACTTAATGTCCCAAGATATATGTCGATTTCCGGAATT
>JAENWH010000171.1 GCA_016650135.1 Peptostreptococcaceae bacterium | reverse complement strand
CGTACAATCAAGCGGAGAAACCTGTATTTTATACTGCAGCCCTTCAAACTCTTTGCCTCCTGCCTTGATGGCCTTAAAACCCTCTGGCGCCGTTTTCGCCTCTTCTTCAGTTAAAAGGATTGGTCTGATAACAGCATGTGGGCATACAAACGAGCACTGGTTGCACTGGATGCAGTTCTCTGATATCCAATGCGGAACGTATGTAGCAATACCACGCTTTTCAAATGCGCTGGTTCCTGAAGGGAAAGTGCCGTCTTCTCTGCCGACAAACGAACTTACAGGTACGTTATTGCCTTCTTGTCTGTTTATAGGGATTAAAATTTCCTCAATGAACTTTGGTAAAACTTCTTTCTCCGTTTTTTCATCTTTTAATGTTTTCCATATCTCTGGTACTTCAATAAGCACCGTTTCGTTTATTCCTTTATCAACTGCTGCATTATTCATAGCAACAATTTTCTGGCCTTTCTTTCCGTAACTGTGTTCGATTCCTTCTTTCAGATATTTAACCGCATCATCAAGAGGAATTACGCCTGTCAGTTTAAAGAAAGCCGCCTGCATAATCATATTGATTCTATTTCCCAACCCGATTTCTTCACCTAGTTTTGTTCCGTTAATGATGTAGAATTTCGCCTGTTTTTCAGCCAGCGCTCTTTTTACATAAGTTGGCAGGTTTTCTTCAACCTCTTCCTTTGACCAAAAACAGTTAAGCAGAAATGTCCCGCCTTTTTTAAGATCCTTAGTCATATCATATTGTGTTAAATATGCCTGATTATGGCAAGCTACATAATCCGCTTCATTAATCAGATAAGTTGATTTAATTGGTGTGTCTCCAAATCTCAAGTGAGAAATTGTAACACCACCGGATTTTTTTGAGTCATACGCAAAATATCCTTGCGCATACTTATCAGTTTCATCCCCTATAATCTTAATCGCTGTTTTATTTGCGCCAACTGTTCCATCAGAACCCAGTCCCCAGAATTTACAGTTTATTGTTCCCTCTGCTGCTGTTGAATATTCAAAGTCGTAAGGCAGTGAAAGGTTTGTTACGTCATCATCTATTCCCACCGTAAACGGGCTTTTCGGTTCAGCCGTCATCAGGTTATCAAAGACAGATTTTATCATTGGAGGTGTTGTGTCCTTCGATCCCAGTCCATATCTCCCGCCATACACTTTAGGTGCATCCTGCTTATTGAATAAGGTAGTGATAACATCCTGATACAGAGGTTCCCCAATGGCTCCAGGCTCCTTCGTTCTGTCAAGAACTGCTATCTTCTTCACGGTTTTTGGAAGAGTTTTCAGGAAAAATTCACTGACCCATGGTCTGTAAAGTCTAACCTTAATAAGTCCAACCTTTTTGCCTTCTTTTATCATTCTATCCATTGTTTCTTCAATCGTCTCACAAACAGAACCCATTGCCACTAAAACATATTCTGCATCTGGTGATCCTGAATAATCAAATGGATGATATGTTCTGCCTGTAATTTTACTGATTTCACTCATATAGTTTACCACTATTCCAGGCACTGCATCATAGAACGGGTTGGCAGCCTCTCTAGCCTGGAAAAAGATATCAGGGTTTTGAGCAGTTCCTCTTATTACAGGATGTTCTGGATTTATTGCCCGGTCTCTGAAACTTTGAACAGCTTCCATATCTAAAAGTTGCTCAAAGTATTTGTAATCAATTGTTTCTACCTTTTGTACTTCATGTGAAGTTCTAAAACCGTCAAAGAAATGCAAAAATGGGACTCTTGACTTAATTGCTGCTAAATGTGCAATTCCTCCAAGATCCATTATTTCCTGTACTGAGTTAGAGGCAAGCATTGCAAAACCCGTTTGCCTCGCTGCCATAACATCCGACTGGTCTCCAAAAATACAAAGTGCATGTGCCGCAAGTGTCCTTGCAGATACATGGAAGACTGCAGGTAATAATTCTCCCGCCATTTTATACATATTAGGAATCATAAGTAATAATCCCTGTGAAGCTGTATAAGTTGTCGTCAGTGCTCCGGCAGACAAGGAGCCGTGAACTGTTCCTGATGCCCCTCCTTCGGACTGCAACTCTGCTACCTTTACAGTTTGCCCAAAGAGATTTTTCTTGCCATAGGCGGCCCATTCATCAACTACTTCTGCCATGGTTGAAGAAGGTGTGATAGGATAAATTGCAGCGACATCAGTAAATGCATATGATACATAGGCTGCCGCAGTGTTTCCATCCATTGTTTTCATCGTTTTTTTGCTCATGATTTCCTCCATTTTTTTTATAATTAATTTTTAGGCTATAGGAATCCCTATGCCTTGTCAAGACAGTATTAAATATATTCAGTGTTCATAATATCGTATACATTATACAGCATTACGTCTTCATATTCAACCCTAAAATGCTAAAAAGACAGGCATGTCAACGCCTGCCTAAAAACGAGTTCTAGTTCTATATCATTCTTATGCTTCCACAAGCGTTTCAGCTTTTGGCACTGGCACCTCTTTTGGTGCTGGCTGCGGAATATCGAAAGTGTCTATTACCTTAAATGTTTCTGGTGTTGTATAGGCTTGCTCCATTGTCAGACATTTTTTCGGGCAAACATCTGTGCAACATCCGCATTGGATGCATTGCATTCTTTCAATTTTCCATTTTCTTTTGTTTCTGTCAACTGTGATGCAATTTGTAGGACATTTTTTAGAACAAATACCGCATAAAATGCAATCTTCTTCCATTATCCCTATATGTCCTCTTGTTCTTTCCTGCCATTCTCTTGGTATAACTGGGTACATGAGAGTTGCTGGTTTTTTAAACAAACTTCGAAGGACTAATTTACTTATTTTTGATACTAACACTGTACTCTCACCTACCTTTCAGTACAACTGATACATGGATCAATCGTAAGCACTAACATTGGGACGTCAGCCAAATCACAACCCTGCAAAGTCTTTACAAGGGCCGGTATATTCATGTTGGTAGGAGTCCTGACTCTCATTCTTTCTAAAAACTTGGTTCCATTTCCCTTTGCGTAATAGAAAGCTTCTCCTCTAGGCTGTTCAAGTCTGGCAACATATTCTCCAGTAACAGGTCCAGATACAGGAACGGAAAGTTCTCCCTCCGGAATCAAATCTATTGCTTTTTTAATTAAATCAATGGATTGATAAACCTCATGTATTCTAACCTTGACTCTTCCGTAGCAATCACCTTCATCTGAGGTAACCGGCTCAAATCCAAGTTCATTATAAACGCCAACGCCATCAATACGCATATCCATACGAACGCCGGAAGCTCGAGCCATCGGCCCGACCGCACAAAGTTCCATGGCATCTTCTTTAGAAAGATAACCAACTCCGCAAAGTCGGTTCTTAACGGAATTATCTTCAAGGAATACATCAGCGAGTTCCATTATTTCAGACTTGATTTTTGTTAAGGTTTCCGAAATTTCCCTTAAAACTGCCTTATCTATATCTTTTCTTACTCCGCCAACTTTACATACGGAAAAAATAACTCTTCCCCCAGTTGTCTTTTCAAAGATATCCAAAATTGTTTCTCTGACTTTCCAGCAATGCATAAATAAACTTTCAAAGCCAAAACCGTCTGCAGTCAAACCAAGCCATAACAAATGGCTGTGGATTCTTGACAACTCATGCCAAATTGTCCTTAGGTACTCAGCGCGTCTTGGGATTTCCACATTCATATTGCCTTCTATTGCTGCGCAATATCCCCACCCATGTCCAAAGCTGCAAATGCCGCAAACTCTTTCTATAACATATACCATCTCGGTATATTCCTTTTTTTCCACCAGCTTTTCCAGTCCTCTATGAATGAAACCTATCGAAGGTATTGCTTCAACAACTCTTTCATCTTCAATTACCAGGTCAAGATGTATTGGTTCCGGCAATACCGGATGCTGTGGTCCGAAAGGAATAATAGTTCTTTTACCCATAATAATCTTCCTTTCTTAATTCTTTGGATTCCACGGAGTAGGTTCGGAAACCTTGAAGAAATGGCCGCCATAATTTAGCGCCATATGTTTAATCTTAACACCAAACAAATCCTGCATTTCATTTTCATAAATAAATGCTGCCCAATAAATGCCTGTTATACTCATGATTTCTTCTTCCTCAGGAATGGTTAATTTTAAATTCAATAAGTTGTTGTTTTTATCTAGTGAATATAGAATTTCAAAACCTGCCGATACCTTTGTGCAACAGGCCTGCACAAGTCTATATCCGTCTGCCTTCAGGTCTGTAATTTTTTCAATTAATTCAGAAGACTCGATTGGAACGATGTTTCTGCCATTAAAACTTTGAACGCTCATTTTATGCTTCCTCCTTAATTTCAATTTTTGCAGTCATTGCTGCTCTTTTTTCAGCCAACACGCCTAACCCTTTTACGACACCATCAATAATTGCTTCTGGTCTCGCAGCACAACCCGGAACATAAACATCAACAGGTATTACTGTATCCGTGCCTCCAAGAATATTATAACATTCTTTGAATATTCCGCCGGAAGTGGCACATATCCCTATAGCCACAACAACTTTAGGTTCTGGCATTTGTTCGTATATTTGTTTGACAACTCCCTTATTCTGCTCGTTTATAGCACCTGTTATAAGGAATACATCTGCGTGCTTTGGATTACCAATATTGATAATCCCGAATCTTTCAACGTCGTACATAGGTGTAAGGCATGCCAATACTTCTATGTCGCAACCGTTGCAACTTGAACCATCATAATGGATGATCCATGGAGATTTTGTTACATATGACATCGTTACACCCCCTTAAAACCTAAATTGTAGAACTACTAAATTAATAAATCCTACTGTAATAGCGATAATCCATGAAGACTTCAGTGCAAATTGCCATTTCATTCTCGCGAAGCTATTGTCAATCAATACTTCTAAAAAATAAGTGGCAAGG
>JAENWH010000144.1 GCA_016650135.1 Peptostreptococcaceae bacterium | reverse complement strand
CGCTAATTGCAGGTATTGCACTTTCTCCTGTAAAAGGTGTAAAGGTTTCACCCAATTATCAACTTTGGAAACCACGAAATACTGATATTCCCTCTGCTTCAGGGGCATTTCTAAGTTTAGAAATCAAATTTTAAAACAATATTAAAAAACAAAAAAAATGAAAAAATTGGTATTATTACTGGTCGTTGCAGCGGTAGGACTAATGTCTTGTCAAAATGCCAAAAGTACAAATTCAAAGAAAGCTACCGAAGCTAAAAACAACAGCACAGTAGCAAATTCAAATTCTGCTCCAACTATTAGCCTTTCCGGAGCGGGTTCAACTTTTGCAGGGCCGCTTTATAAAACAGCCTTCAGTAAGTATCTCGCAAAAACTGATATTTCAGTGTCTTACGGATTAACCGGATCCGGTGCAGGCATCCGCAGTCTGAAAGATAGAGTGGTTGATTTTTGCGGCAGTGATGCCTTTTTAAGCAATGCTGATATGGCAAAAATGCCAGGAGAAGTAGTTCACATTCCAACATGTAGTGGTGCTGTGGATATTGCTTTTAACCTACCGGGGATTGGATCTATAAAACTGACACCGGAAGTGCTCACTCAAATCTTTATGGGCAAAATCAACAATTGGAATGATGCTGAACTCAAAAAACTGAATCTAGGGGTTAAATTTCCAGATCTAACCATAAGTGTTGTCCATCGCTCAGATGGAAGTGGAACAACTTCTATATTCAGTGATTATATGAGCAAGGTCAGTAAGGCATGGAAAGATCAAGTGGGTACAGGAAAATCATTGAATTGGCCCGCTGGGATGGGGGCTAAAGGAAACCCAGGTGTAGCTGGTACCATTAGTGCTACTAAAGGAGCAATTGGATATATTGGTTCTGATTATGCTTTTGCCCAGAAAATTTCTTTCGCACTGCTCCGGAATAAAGCCGGAAATTATATCGCCCCTTCCATTGCTGCTGTGAGTGCCGCCGGAAAAGGCGAAATGCCTGCCGACACCAGAGTAATGGAAACCAACTCTTCCGCTCCGGATGCTTATCCAATAAGCGGATTTACATGGATTATTATTTATAAAAATCAGGATTATAACGGCCGTTCATTTGAACAGGCTCAGGCTAACCTGAAACTTATCGACTGGTTGTTGGATCAACAAGTTCAGACAATCGCAAAAGAATTAAAATATGCTCCATTGCCAGAAAAAGTTACAAAATTGGCAAAAGGTATTTTGAGGACTGTAAACTACAACGGGAAACCGATTTTATAATAAAATAAACAATTAACACATTAAGGATTAGATGAACAGCGAAAAGGTAACTAAAAATATATTATTAGTATCATCCATTATTCTGATCCTGCTGGCAACCGGAATTGTACTGACTTTAATTAGTGGGTCCATTCCGGTTTTTGAGAAGTTCGGATTTCAGTTTATTTTTTCCAACAAATGGAATCCGACAACGGGCAGGGAACAATATGGAGCATTTCCATTTATAGTGGGGACGGTCGTCACGTCCATCCTCGCTTTAATTATTTGTATTCCTTTGGCCTTTTCGGCCTCTCTGTTTATAGGGGAATATTACAAGGGGAAGATGGTATCTAAAATTATCGGCACCTTGGTAGATCTGCTTGCCGGAATCCCTTCCATAGTTTATGGGCTTTGGGGTTTTTACTTCTTAAGGCCATTGATAGTGCATCTGGGGTTAAATGCTCAGGGCTTTGGGATTTTCACTTCCAGTATCATCCTTGCCATCATGATTGTCCCCTATGCCACTTCCATCAGCACCGAAATCATTTCACTGGTTCCCAACCACCTCAAGGAAGCTGCCTATTCGTTAGGGGCAACACGCATGGAAGTGATCTTTAACGTTACGGTACCTGCAGCACGATCTGGTATTATCGCCAGTTACATTCTGGCCCTGGGTCGTGCACTTGGAGAAACCATGGCCGTAACCATGTTGATCGGAAATTCTAATAGGATCCCACATGGGATATTTGATCTGGGGAACACCATGGCCAGCATTATTGCCAACCAGTTCGGCGAGGCGGAAGGAATACAATTTAGCGCATTGATTGCCATCGCCCTCTTATTATTTCTCATTACCGGGCTCATTAACGGTATTGGTAAACTGATTATAAAGAAATTTGCCTAAGCCATGATGTCAGCATTAAAGTTGGATAAATTATCCTTAAAAGGAAAAGAGAGTAGGAGATCGACCAAAAACAGACTCTTTCAGGTTTTGGTTATTCTTTTAACCTTTATCGCCATAACGCCTGTAGTCCTTATTATTTACGAACTCATCCGTAAAGGTTTCAGACAGATTAATTTGAGTTTTTTCACAAAGGTAGCCCCCGATTCATGGGATGCGATGACCGCGATAAGCCATGAGAAGCTCATCCCAGGAGGAATCCTCAACGGCATTTCAGGAACGTTTGTCATGGTTTCGATGGCCAGCGTAATTGCTATCCCGCTGGGAATTTTAATCGGAATTTTTTTATATGAAAATGGCGGGAAACGTTATGCCAACATCGTTCGCGATATTTCTGATATACTTCAGGGCGCACCTTCCATTGTACTGGGAATCATTGCTTATATTTGGGTGGTAAAATATATTACCCATGGATACTCCGCCCTCGCCGGAAGTACGTCGCTTGCCATTATGATGCTGCCGCTGATCATCCGTTCTACAGAAGAAACCTTCAAAATGATCCCTGTTTCTATTAAGGAAGCAGGTCTGGCTTTGGGTGTTCCTTATCATAAAATTATTTTACGGGTTTTGATACCCACTGGCTTCAGTGGACTAAGCACGGGAATCCTTCTCGCTATTTCAAGGGTAATTGGCGAAACGGCGCCACTGATGATAACTGCTCTGGGGAGCCCTAATGTGAGTTTTAACTTAGACAAGCCTGCAAATGCCGTACCTTTGCTAATTTGGCAGTTTTATAACGACCCTAATATGGTAAACCTTGTCTGGAGTTCGTCTTTATTTCTGGTAGCTTTTGTACTTGTTCTTAATTTAATATCAAAACAAATTGCAGTTAGGAGAAATTAACTAATTATGAATAAATCTATCGTTGAAATTAAAAATCATGTTTTGAGAATTCAGAATTTGTCAGTGTCATACGACAATAATAAATTTGCAGTAGCAAATGTAAGCACTGACATAAAAAAGAATTGCATTACGGCAATTATGGGGCCATCAGGCTGTGGAAAGAGTAGTTTATTAAGGTCGTTGAACCGAATGCACGAATTGTATCCGAATATTACAACCACGGGAAAAATATTCCTGAACGATGAAGATATTTCGAAGCTTTCAATTATTGATTTAAGGCGGAAAATCGGGATGGTTTTTCAAAGCCCAAACCCTTTTCCAAGCATGAGTATTTACGATAACGTTATTGCAGGCTACAAACTTAATGGCATCCGGCAAAAAAAAGCCAAGAGGGATATGATCGTAGAAAAATCGCTGTTAGACGTGGGTCTCTGGTCAGAAGTGAAAGACGCACTGTTCAAAAAAGGGAATTTTTTATCCGGCGGGCAACAACAACGGCTTTGCATTGCGAGGGCACTTGCTTTTCAACCGGATGTAGTTCTTCTTGATGAACCTACTTCGGCCTTGGATCCGGTGGCAACCTCAAGAATTGAAGACCTCCTGGTGAAGCTTAAAAAGGAATATTCTATCGTTTTGGTAACACATAACATGGCTCAGGCCGCCCGAATATCAGATTATTCCATGTTTATGTATTTGGGCGATCTGGTGGAATATGGTAAAACAAAAGATCTGTTCACGAATCCTTCCGATAAGAGAACAGAAGAATATCTTACAGGTAAGTTCGGATAATTTATATCTTTATGAAAAAATTAATTACGAGTACTACGAAGGACAAAGCGATCCTGAAAATAATGGAGGATTTTGAAAGTTTATCCCAACTCACTCTACAGCAGTTGAAATTACTTTCAAAACTACTTTCTTTGGAAAAGATTCAAGGTACTGATGCAAGGCTAAATCAACTGAACAAGAATGAAAAGAAGTTGGATAATTATGAAATAAAAATTAGTAACCGGATAATCAGCACTATTGTCCTGCATAAGCCTGTTGCTTCAGAACTTAGAAATATCATGGCTTGCTACCGGATGATAACCAATTTGGAGCGTATGGGCGATCTTGTGTTAAAAGTGGTGAATGTCTTACAAAACTTAAAAGATACTAATCTGTTATTATTGAATGTGGGGGATGTTAATAAGATGTTGGCCATTACCACCGAAATGGTTTCAAAAGCAATTTTTTCATTTATAGGACATGATAAAGAAGCCGCTATGTGGACTATCGAAAACGACAAAATTGTTGATGAAATGAATCGCGAAATATTAAAAAAAATCCTGCATGAAGATAAATTCCCCGGTGGGTTACAAAAAGGAATACTAAGTTTCATCGGAATAAAAACTATAATTTCCAGCATCGAACGAATCGCTGACCATGCTGCACATATTGCTGAAGCTTCAATTTATGCATACGAAGGAACTGACATCCGACATACGGACGTGAAGTCAGATTAAATTAATTGTTAGAAAAGATTATTTTTGGTTCTTTAATTTATAGCCTGCCAAATAAATGGGTGAGGAAGATTAAAATTTAGGGATTTAAATATCTCTCCATGAAAAAACTACTTGCATTATTCATTGTTTCCTTATTGCTGGTTCAGTGTAAAGAGCAACTGAAAACAACATGACACAATACGAAAACAGGACTTATTGCCGACAGTGCGATGGTAGTTTGTGCCCATCCCGAAGCTTCTGCAATAGGTATCAAAATATTGAAAATTGGTGGAAATGCCTTTGATGCCATGATAGCGACCGACCTGGTATTAACAGTTAGTTATCCTTTTGCAGGAAATATTGGTGGTGGATTTATGGTTTACCGTACCCATGATGGAAAAACAGGTGCCCTTGATTGTCGTGAAAAAGTGCCCATGGCAGCGAGTCGCAATATGTATCTTGATGCCAACGAAAATATAATAAAAGATAAAAGTACCCTAGGGGCGATGTCGGTAGGTGTGCGTAAATTCAATTAGTAAATGCGACTTTTTGAAGCAAAATATGGAAGTTCATTCTAAGGTAAAAAAGTTATTATGATCTTGAAACAAACACCATACGGTATGTAAAGGCTTATTCATACCTGACTGCCGAAATGAATACGACAATAACGCTTGATGGCGAAACAATGTTAGGTAACCAATAGTGTGAGTCATGGAACTAATTATCACATTCCGGAAATCGACTTCAAGGAATTACAAGGAGGTCAGATAAAACCTGAGTAATCGGAGACTATTAAAGAGGGAGCAGCTTAAATGATGTTCCCTCTTTTTATGTATTTTAAATCGAAGCGGTTTTTTTTAGTGCCTGAAAATAGGATTTTAGGGATTTGTTTGTTTTTAGTTGGGCAAATTATTGGGCAAATAAATAAGGGGATTAAATTGCCACTTGTAACTACTTGTAAATCAGTGGAGAATATCGGAATCGAACCGATGACCTTTTGACTGCCAGTCAAACGCTCTAGCCAACTGAGCTAATCCCCCATTTTATAGAGTCACAAATATATAACATTATTTTAAAATGTTCTTTCTAATAACTGAATTTTATT
>JAENWH010000549.1 GCA_016650135.1 Peptostreptococcaceae bacterium | reverse complement strand
CTGATGCGTTTTCAATGCCCACATTCCCTTTTTTTGTTGCTTCTTCAACTCCCAGATAGGCGTTTTTTGAATCGGGGAATCTTGCATTCAGTTTTTTTCTGATTTCTTCTCCTGAAAAGTCAGGATCCGTAAAAATAATCAATCCTCTTTCTCTATATGCCTTTTCTATCAGTTCCCAGGTTTCTTTTCTTATTCCAAATCCATGAGTCGCAATTGTGTCGGCTTCAATAGCTCTATTTACAGCAGCTTGGTCATCTCTTCCTTCAACCACTATTATTTCTTTCAACATACTAGTTATCTTCATTATTCTCCTTCGGCTTTTCTGGTAATATATAGAGGATTTCTCCCGGGAAAATCATCCTTAATTGAGTCCTTGCCTGTTGTTCTATATATTTAGGGTCTCTGACATTTTTCAATTCATCTTCAAGCTTGATCTTTTGCTCAGTCAGCTGCTGTTTTTCAGCCTCAATCTGGTTTTGATACATTTCAACGGCAATAACATTATAGGCGTAGATAACTATCACAATCAAAGCAATAATCACTGCACCTAAGTAAAATAATCTTGTTTGGGTTTTTATTTTACTTTTAATCAATGTTACTTTCTCCTCTGCTTGCAGCAAGCGGTAATGTAATAAATACCGTTGTACCCGCTCCTTCCTTGCTTTCCAGTTTAATAACCCCATCATGCTCTTCGACAATTTGTTTAGATATCGCCAAACCAAGTCCAGTTCCACCCATCGCCCTTGAACGAGCTTTGTCAACTCTGAAGAATCGCTCAAATACTCTTGACAGCTCGGCTTTCGGTATTCCTATCCCATTATCCGCGACAGTCACCGTCACTTTTTTATCATGAATAATAGCATCTATATCAATTCTACCACCCTCTTGTGTGTATTTAATGGCATTGCTTAAAACATTTAATAAGACTTGCTCGATGCTGTCCTTGTCTCCAATAATTGAAATCCTTTTATCACTAGCAAAAAGGCAGTTCAAATGCTGTTTTTTCCCATTTGCAGTTAGCTCTACCTTTTTTACTGCGCTTAACAGAAGCTTTATCAAATCCCAATTTTTTTTCACCAGCTTTTCCTGCTGATGATCCAGCCTTGAAAGTTGAAGTAAATCCTTTACAAGCCTGTTCATTCTATCGGCTTCCATATTTATTATTTTTAGAAAGCTCTTTTCTGTTTCAGGATCATCTACTGCTCCATCTATTAAAGTTTCAGTATAACTCTTAATTGTGGTAAGTGGTGTTTTTAATTCATGAGAAACGTTCGCCACAAAATCCATTTGCATTTTTTCCACTTTTTGTCTTTGGGTGATATCCTGCAAAATCATTATAATCCCAACATCAGAACCATTTTCATCTCTGAAATGGTCATACCTGACTGCATAACTTGATCCGCTAAATTCAAAATTTTCTTCGGCCGGCACCAATTTACATTTTTCTATAATTTCTTTAAACGTAAGTCCAGGGTTTATTTCCTTGATAATATCGTCATAATTTCTTTCTTCAATTTCCTGTTTTGAAACCTTCAGCATGGCCATTGCCGATGGATTTGCATG
>JAENWH010000073.1 GCA_016650135.1 Peptostreptococcaceae bacterium | reverse complement strand
TCCAATACATCCGAGGTCATGATGCATATCACCTCCTTTAGCAATCACTTTTTTCCCATTGACTAACAATCCTTTGTCAGGGGTCATGCTGATTTCACGAATACCAAACGTAGTCTCATATTCATCGAGTTGATTATCGTCAGCATAAACTTTCGAAACCGCTTTGTATATGTTAGGGGTATCAAAAGACCATAGCATTGGTGCAGGTATCTCAATTTCCTGATGAAACAGATAATTTTCTCCGGAATTTATTGGTACAACAGATGTAAACTCAGTTACTTTTTTACCATCAGGTGCTATTATTTCTGTTACTAACCGGCATGTTCTTCTTTCGTTGTACTCGTTAACAACATTCGTTTCCACTTTTGCCAATGCCTTTCCCTTATTAACCACAGGAGTGGTTATATACGTGCCATATTGAGGAATATACAGCTTATCAGTTATTTTCAGCCAAACATCCCGATAAATTCCTTCACCGGTATACCATCTAGAAGTTCCTTTTACTGTATTATCATATTTTACAGCAATCACATTTTGTTTTCCGAACTTAATTTCCCTGGTTATATCGTATTCAAACCCGATATAACCATTTAACTGCTTGCCAAGATAAACTCCATTACACCATACCTCGGCAGCCCGGTAAACGCCGTCAAAACTGATAAAAACCTTTTTCTGTTTTGAGTCAGCAGGGATTTCAAAATATTTACGATACCAACCTTTACCATAAGGGAGCCATCCGTTTTCGCTTGTTGACTCTTTATTACTAAAATTTTCACCAATGGACGCGTCATGGGGCAATTGCACTGTTTCCCATTTTGAATCATCAAACCATTCGGTAAATGCAGGAATAGAATCACCTTTCATGAATTTCCAGTCGAAATTCAGAAGTTCGGTATGCCTGGGCGATTGAATGGCAAAAACAGGTAATAAAAGATATAATTGTGCAATTAGTATCAGGTATATTGTTTTTCTCATAATAAGTATTTATAAAAAACTAATGTTTCTCATATGAATTTATAATTTTCAATATCAATTAGTTAAAAACATTGAGAAACTGTTTAGAGGTTGTTAGAATTTTGTTTAATGGTTCCGTTAGGAACCAACGGCTGATAGATAAAAAACAAAAACATCTTTCTTTTGTGCCTACGGGACAATCCTGACAATAAAAATCGACAATTCTACCGACAGATTTTTCCCTACGGGGAATTTTAAAAACATACGCATTGCAATTGTGTTATTTTTGCTTCCCCAAAAAGAATTTGAATTGACCCCTCTTTACCTAACTGAAAAATTAGTTATTTGTATTCAACATTTAGTTTAATTCAAATTAGAAATCCACGTTCTCTTAACGTGATCAGAGAAGCTCTGCATTTTGCATTCAATGATTTTTTTAAATTTTAAATCGATTGAATCCCATTGCTAAATGAATATTTATGTTTTCGCATATGGTAAATTATGCCCTCTGGGCTTATCCCAAAGCCAGGTTCTCTGGGCGTGGTTGTTTAATCTGATGTTTCGTTGCTGAAAGTTCTGCATCCAATACCACGTAACATGTCAGGTAGAGAAACCCACTCCAATATGTACAAATATTACAACTTTCGTATTTTTATGTTTCATAATAAAAGATTATATATTCGTTTTTAATAAGGAAAAATATCATCACTGATAAGCCAATTTATCTTTTGCTTATTTTTACCATGACAACTCCACGTGGAGGAACCTGTGCACTGAATTTCTGTTTGTAAACACCCAGTTCTTTCTGCCGCCAAAGGTCACGAACAGACTGTTTTCCGGATATTTGCAGTTCTTTCCAGTCAACAACTAATTCTGCAGCATTTTTACTCTGGTTAAACAAGCCGACAGCCTTTGATCCATCTGCCATGTCTTTAACCATCAAAAAGCAGTCTTCACTTTTACGGATTACCTTTCCGCTCTTACCTAAAGGATCTTGGTCCACGTCAATTACTTCAGGATTACATAGGACATTAAGGGTAAATTCATCCAATTGCGCGATATCTCCGCCTAAGAATAATGGTGATGCCATCAAACACCAAAGCGACATGTAGGAATATTGCTCATCCGGTGTCATTTTATTTGGCTGGTCTTTGGTCCATACATTCCCCACTCGTTGCGACCACCGTCCAAGTACAAGGTAATCAGGGTCGTTCCATGCACCTGGCCCGGAAAAGGCACCATGTTCGGCATTTTTCAGTGCAACAGCAAAGAATTTTTCAGACTCAAAACTAATATCACCTGCCGTGCGCCAGCTTTGTCCACCGACTTTGGCTCCCCACTCCCATACTTTGCCCATACCATATTGGCAAAGGTTGAAAACCACGTCGCGCGGCTGACGTTTAAGAATATCGCCCATCAAGATGTAAGGCTTCTGCATTTCCTCCAGGGATACCGGCTGTCCGGCAACGCGAACCGGTTCATATGAACACCAGTCGTACTTCAGGAAATCAAATCCCCAGACAGCAAAAAACAGGTGGGCGTCTTGTTCTTCGTGCTCATAGGAGCCTGCATAACCTGCACAGTCAAATGGCCCCGGCGAAGAATAAATTCCGGCTTTCAGTCCTTTTGAATGAATATAGTCGACAAGACTTTTCATATCAGGGAAATGACTGTTTGGAAGAATATTTCCCTGCTCATCCCTCTGCGGCCCGTTACGCGTGGGATCCTTCTTTTTAGGGTTATTTGTCCAGCAACCGTCAATATTTACATACTGATAGCCAACATCGGCCATCCCGTTTTTTATCATGAGATCGGCAGCCTCACGCATTATTGAATCAGTGATCCTGTCCTCATGGGTATACCAGTGGTTCCAACCCATTGGTGGTGTCAGGGACAATGTTTTGCCAGAGACAATTTTGAACTGCCGTTCTGCTCGTCCAACATTGTTCATAGCCTTAAAAGTGACAATATATTCACCCAATGGCGGATTAGTTCCGGTGATGATCCCTGTTGCAGGGTCCAATACTAACCCTGTAGGCAATCCTTTCGCCGAAAAAATTATTGGCCTCTTACCCTGACAAGGAATCCGGTAAAGGAAGGGATTTCCCGGACGGCAACCGTAGACCAATGGCCCGTTGATACGGGGTTGAGGTTTAGGATGTGGCGTACGTATCTCGTAGGTTCCTTGAGTTGCACAACTGTCTTTTCCGATGCCATACGATATTTCAGAGGTTGTTATCAATAAAGTGAGAAACACCAGTGCTAACATATAAGTAATTGATTTGTTTTTCATTAGTAAATGATTTTATTTTAGTGATTTAATTGATTACTCATTAAAAAGTGAATAGAGACTTCAATCTCATACAGTCAAAATTGGATCGAGTGTTGCCTTTATCGGAAATGACTGGTTATAAAAATAATGTCCGCTATTTTCTGAGGATCGTTGATTGAAAAACGATGATCATTTATCCGTTGTTCTGCCTTAATAATTTCAGTGAGTAAAATAATTCTTCCTCCAACCCGAATATAATTATCTGCAATAGCAAAAATATGTACATCATTGGGTGCAACATTGTCCTTTATTCCAATAACCTGAAGAATGGGCACTTTAAAATCAGCAAGTGTTTTGAGGTTATCGAAAGTATTGCTATTGTTGTTAAAGGCATTTAAAAGTGTTGTGCATTCACTTGATGAATATATCGAATTGGCTCCACTTCCTGTCCAATATAACTTATCGCAAACTGGAGCAACACAATAAATACAGGAAACCTTTGATGGGTTTCGAGTGGCCCAGTTATACATGTTTATGGACTCTGCACCCGATGCTTCTAAAACTGCTTTCGAAGTGAATCCTTTTTCCTGAATCAGCCAGTCATACAAGTTATCCCAAATTCCCATGACTATGGGATTTCCATTTAAATCTTCCGTATTTATATAAACAATACTGTATCCCTTTGCTAAAAGAATGGTGTCGACAGAAGAATTCAAATCGGGAGAATTGGTATTCCAAACCCATGGATTTCCGGCAAGCGCTTTCTTCGGCATCAGAATGAAAGCCTCACGTTTATTGAAAATTATATTTTCTTTTTCAAAACCCAACCATGTCGTATTCTTCTTTAATATAAATTCATCCGAATATCCGAAAGATGTATTGAACACAAGAAACAGTAAAAAGAATAATAAGCCTATTTGCTTGTTACCAATCATGGTCTTAAAACTACTCAGTTTTATATTGAACACGTATATCATTGGAACCTTTAATAAATGTTTATTTTATTCTTCGAGTTGTATCAGTATTTGGTTAAATCCTTCTAATCTGGAATCAATCGAATTATTTGGCTGCTTTCTCCCATTTAGTAGAAATGTCTTTACTTTTTGTCCTTTACCAAAAACAATAATATCCAATATTGTATTTCTGTAGTGAAGTTTTTTGAGTTGGATATAATTGATGTTTTTTGGCAAGAATGGTGAAAATGTTAATGAATCATTTTCGAATCGAAGTCCGATTAACCCATTAAGAACCATATTTATATAAGCTGTTGCCGACCACGTTTGGTGCTTCGCTGAAGGCCAGATCACATTTGTTGTACTTTTATAATTTTGCCATCCACCGTCAGGAATACCGGAATAAGGGTTATATACTTCTCTGAAATCATAATCTCCTTTATCGCTGTCAAGAGCTAAGTGAGTAAGTCCGTCCAACTCTATAGTAAAAGCATCGTAATTTCCTGCATGCACGGCAGCTTTTGCGTAAAATCCGTTCACCATGGGCCATATCATGTTATTATGCCTGCCAGGAAATTCTTTTGAAAATCTTGGGAAATCAGGATATATAGATGTTATTCCAAATTTGGAAACGACAACATTTTTTGTCATGTCATACGCTTTCGCTTTGTCAATTACATTAAAAATGATGGCAAAAGACACTCCCAATGCTTCCTGATATTTATCGATTCCTCCTTTGCTGTTGACCAAATAATAAAATTTGTTTTCCTTTTCATTATACAGATGCTTTAAAATGTTAGATTTCAAATTATCTGCTTTGTTTTTGTATTTATTTACAACAGCCACATTTTCGTTTAGTATGTTGCCCATTTTGGCCAATGCGAGATAGGCGCCATAATAAACACAATTTGTGCTGAGACATTTAATTACTTTAGAATCTTTAGCTTCCCATATTGCTGAAGAAAGGTTAGTGCTATCAAACGTCGGGGCATCGTATCCTGCTATTCCGTCATTAAAAACTGATCCGCCGGTAAATAAACCATAATCTTTATCAAACACCGTTTTTTCAAGTTCGTCCATGGTATTTGCAGAACAACGATAAGCTTGCTTTAGGAAATCCCTATCGCCAGTTACTTTGTAATGATTAAAAGCACTAACTACCCAGATTATTTTATCCCAATACTGGTGTCCGATTGTATCTCTGTTAATTGTGGTACACCATAAGGTTTGTTCTGCTACTTTTGGGCGCAACAGGCTCACTCCATTCCATGAATTTATTGAATTATCCCTGGTCCAATAGGTTTGTCCGTCAGCGCCCGATGAGAGAAGTCCCCGACGGGTATTGAGATCAATAGTTTGAACAGCTAAATTAAAAGCATCAACAAGATCGGCGTTATCGCTAATAATTTCCTGACCAGAGCCGGCAATTGAAATGAAAATAAAACAAATTAAAAAAAGCGTCTTCATATATTGTATTTATTAATTGATGATTGAATCTTCAAAGGTTATTTTTTGAAAAGCCATTATAAAAGGCTACTGATAATGCAGCATAGTCGCCAATTGCGTCACCCAGTTTCGCAGGAACGATGTGACATACTTTTTTAGATAAAGGAAGAGCTTCCTTCAGGAGTTCTTTTTCGATAGAGTCAGATAATAATTTTTCTGCCCGGACAAAAATACTCCCAATGATTATCAATTCCGGATTCAGTGTATCAATAAGAATTGATAAGCCTTTTCCCAAATAAGCGCCACAGGTCCGGAATATCTCATTCGCTAATAAATCGCCATTTATTGCAGCGGTTGCTACAGTCTGAGCATTGATCGAATCAATTTCGCTTATACTTTTGCAAAATGCTACCGATTGACCCATCTGAAACTTTTCCCGTACTTTAATCTGGGCAAGCTGTGCAATCCCACTACCGCTGCAAAAGCCTTCAAACGAACCCGATTTTCCATATCCCACAGGGCCAAAATTTTCAAGCCTGATATGGCCTACCTCGCCAGCCATATCATTTGTGCCTGAATAAAGTTCTCCGTTAAGAATTAAGCCTGCTCCCAGTCCTGTGCCAAACGTGAGAAAAATAACATTTTTGAATCCTTTCCCTGCGCCAAATTTCCATTCAGCAAGGGCACAGGCGTTGGCATCGTTTTGGATCGCTACGGGAACGTTAAATTTATTTTTAAAAAGTTGAACAATTGGAACAGCATCCCATCCCGGAAGATTTGGTGGAGAAAGTATAGTTCCCTGAAAACTATCAAGCGGTCCGCCACAACTGATCCCAATGCTGGCAATATCCTCTTTTATAAAACTATTTCTAGCCAATATTGATTTCAGTCCATCTATCAACTTCGGGATCATTTGATCTGGCTTTGGAGATTCAACTGTCTGATATACATCCTTGTCGATGATTGTTATCTCGTTGCTGTTGCTTATTTTTCCAATGGAGATGGCACATTTTGTTCCTCCAATGTCTACGCCGATTAGAATTTGCATGTTGTTAGTATAAAACTTTGATTAATACTTATTTTTTGTTTTCGATTATTATTGTGTTCTGGCTGTCGTTTGAATCATATTTGATTTCTACTGATTTATCCAAGAAATTATTCCTCACCACCTGGCCATAAATACATCGGGATAAACTGATACCTGTGGAAAGATTGCTTAGTTGGTTATCCTCAATAATTGTATTGGTTATATCTCCGGCAATATTTTTTCCATCGTACATACTACTGCTAACGGTAGCATAGAGAAATATTCCGGAAACCGCAGGAGCTTCTGTGACAGAATCTAACGCTTTTTCCGATGGATCTCCGGTAATATGATTATTTCGTATCTCGTTTGCATACGCTTCAACTCCATAATACGAACCTCCGTCGGTTTCCCTGGTGCAATTGATGCCTATTCCGGCCCGATGACTTTTCCGGGAAACACCGGTTATGATATTCCCTACTATCCGGTTGAAATAGTTTGGCGCAAAAGAATACATAGGAGAAGCAGCCGTCAAATTTACATACCTGCAGCACCAAAGAAAGACCCCATCGCAGTTTTTACTTACATTATTAGCAACAACACAATCGATGGAATTCCCAAACAACCAGAATCCCTTCGGATTGTCATAGATTATATTCTTGTAGTATGTGGTATTTTCATTTGGATTGATAAGTGTAAAACGACTTGTGCTATCAGGAATTACATCCCATTCTTTTTCCAGAACGATCGATTTTGCATCGGCATTAATTTGTTGAACTCTTCGGTACTGCCCCAGACCCTTGCCATCAATTATCATTACGGCCAGGTGATTGAATATATTTTCCGTCGGAATCACTAAAGGTCCCGCAGTTTTACCAACAAAAACAGTATTTGAAGTTGAGCTTGCAATTGCACCAAAATTGTGGTTCGCTGCAGGGGTTTCATTACACAATGCTTCCCCGTCATTCCAATTTTCATTCATTGGATCTTCCAAAGACCCCGTATGAGACACCGAATTACGGTAAACATAAGCATTTGCCCGAAACATAAATCCATGTTTCTCTCTGTTGATTTCCTTATGACCTATTATGTTATTGTTTTCAAGGAAAAGATAGTCTCCTGTATAGATGAATACGCCCTGACCAAATTCAAAATTGTTATTTTTAACTGTCACATATTCACTTAC
>JAENWH010000495.1 GCA_016650135.1 Peptostreptococcaceae bacterium | reverse complement strand
TTTTTCTTTGAGTTCTTTATTTAACCTGGAAACTTCCTCAGCAATGCCTCCATTGGCTTGCATACAGACATTTTTCCATACTTTGATTTCTTCTATATATAGACCTTTTTTGCGGCAATACTCCGCAAGCTCCGCTTCGTTCATGCTTGCCGTTTCAAGAACGATGAGGAATTTATCTTCACTGCGCCAGCGGTCAGGCACTTGATTGTTTCCGGGGGCTGCAACTCCTGATTTACGAGCTTTTTCTCTCCAGTTTCGAAGAGTCTGCTCGTTAATCTGAGTTTCTTTTGCGATTTTGGATATGGATTCATTCGCTGGTGGCAGCATTCGACTGATTATATTGTTTTTAAATTCTTTACTGTACGTTGTCATGGGATCCTCCTTATGCTTTATAGTTTAACTATAATGTTTTTTTGCCTCCTTGACAACTAGCCTAACATACAGGGTTAATAGAATCCATAAGTGTTGATTGTTTGTCTGTGTCTGGGGTGTGGAATAGCAACAGTGAAATCAAAATTGACAAGTATGGATATGTTGCCATTAACGGCTTAATGAAAAACAAAAGAATTATGGGACGGAAACATTCAGTGCGAAAATAAGCCGTTCCGACTCAAAATACGAAATATTTGTGGCGATGAAACTATATTTATTGCCATTTTTTTATGGTATAACAAAAGGGCCGCTCCCGCCGCCCCATTTTCGCCAAATCACTATTAATGTCTGGCGGCCCGATATTCCGCACAAGCGGTTGCCTCGATTATACCAAATATATTTTTAGCTGAATAGTTATTTTTTTTGTTTTGAATTGCCTATGTATTTGGCCCTATATCGATAGAAGGTGGGTTTGGTTAACCCCAATTCCCGTATGAGCGCAAATGGGCCAATTTCACCTGCCTCAATCCGTTTGTATGCAATTGCAAAGGCGGCGGTGCTTATTGCCGCTGGTCGGCCGACTTCGTGCCATTCGCCTCGGAGTCGCTTCTGTTCAAATCCCTCACGCTGTCGTTTTACCCGTTTTTGCATTTCGGCATGGGATATGGTAGCGTACATTTCAATCAGCATGTTGTTGACAGTTTCCATTAGCATTGTGGCCAGACTATCGCCCAAACTACTGTAATCGAAGAGAGTGGTGGGGATCTCTAAAATCATAACCCTGATATTATTTTCTTTGTACCATCTGAGTTCATCCAGTGTGGAATTTTTATCTCTGCCAAGCCTGTCGAGTTCGCTTAGGATAAGCCAGTCGCCGCTCCGAAGAGCTACTGTTTTCATCTCCTGGTAGTCAGGCCTGTCAAAATTTTTGCCAGTCTGCTTATCCCTGTATATATGTCTTACCTGCAGGCCATTTTTGCTGCAGTATTCTTTGATAGATGCAATTCCTCGTTCCAGATGCTGATCTATTGAAGATATTCGGTGATAACCGTAAATCATAAGGGTCCTCCTGGTGTCAAAACATGTCTGAAATATCGAAACGTCTTAAAACCTATTATAATGAGAAATCAGGCAATTTCAAGACCTAGTTTTCATTATATTGGCTATGGTATTGAAAAGTAAACCTTATGAGACGGGTGAAATTCCATAAAAGTATGCCATCTCTTGGGTAATGTAGGTATTTACCTACAAGAATTTGTTGAATTGGACACTTTGGGCTTTGTCGGTTGTAGGTATGTAAGTGGTATACTAAATTCCATAGATTCAGGCATTTAATTTTCCCTAGTTTATAAAATTAACTAACTTCAGATGGTATAATTTTATCTGGAGGTGATGAAAGGATGGTTTATTGGATAATGTATGGGAAAATACAAGAACAGAAACGAAATGGTCTAAATAAAAGTCAA
>JAENWH010000411.1 GCA_016650135.1 Peptostreptococcaceae bacterium | reverse complement strand
TTCTTCTCCATAACCTTTATTTCTGCATTCTTTAGGCCCGATATATATTCTGGTGATATCTAAAGAATCATAAATCTTATTCAATTGAGTAACAAAAATCCTTCCGATAACCTGATCTTCGCCTTGATAATCTTTCAATAAAATTGTAAACTGTAATTTAGATTCATCTAGTTCAGCAATAATGGTTTCTCTCACTATTTGCTCATAACTACGATTATCATCAATGCTAAAAAACTCTGTAACCTCATACATATTCTCCCAGATAGCAAATAATGAACAATCTTCAAATGTTGTTAGTCTTATAATTAGGTTTTTAGATTCCATATTTCAACTCCTATTCGATTATTTATGAATTTTTTATAAATTTACACATATTATTCATACTTTATGATACTATTATATAGCATTTTACATATTATTAATAGGGTTTAATTAACAATTTTCAAAGGAGACAATAAATACTATGAAACGAAAAATATCTGTTTTTTTAATCACACTTTTGTTTGTATCATCATTTTTATCATGCGGAATAGTTTCTAATGATAAAATTCGTAATGATCAAATTGAAACAGGCGTATTAGAGGAATATAACAATTTAATAAATGCATCAAAAAATTTCACTTCAGTAGAAAAATTTGACAACTATCTTTTAAAATGGGCAAATAAAAGAGATATAAAAGCTTCTTATGATAATTACGAAAACGTAATTATGTCAAAGGCTCCTGCCGCAGGCTATGAAAATGGCAATTCAATCAATATACAGACTTCAATAGGACTTACTGATATGGAGGAACGTTGTCTGTCGATAGCCATGTCATTATTTGTAATTGAAAATGTTCCGGAAAATAATTTCATGAGAATAATATTCACAAATAATGATAAAGGGGATTTTTCAGGAGCTAAAGGCATAAATTCCAGATATTTATTTGCAGATTATCAGATTAACCTGGATTGGAGTTATGACAAGGAAAAAGATCCTCCTGAATTTACTATTATCAATGGCAGTGCTGGAACTACAATCAATCAGATGTCGCAAGCATTGCAATACGTTGATTCCAATTATTCAAAAGCATATGAAATATCAATAAAAGATTTAAATGGAGGAGATTCTAATGTACTGTCAGTTCAGCATCCAAACCCGATTAAAATTATAGGAGATTTGCTGGCAAGCTGTAAATCAAGCGGGATTTTATTTGAACTAGGTAGTTTTAATGGCGGGTCTTCTCCTGGCACCTATCCCACAAACGCTTCTATTACCTTGGTAATCAATGATAATGACATCAGTAAATTTACGAGGAAAGTAAAAAATTCACAAAATGAGTTCAATAGTACTTATGGTGATAAGGAAGAGAATTATACTTATTCAATTACAGAAATCAATCCACTGGATCAGGTTTTAAAACTGGAAAATACAGACAGCATCGTGAGTTTGCTTTACACCCTGATTGACAAGGTTTATCTTCGTGATGAAGAAACGGAAGAAACTGTAGCCACCTCTAATATTGGCCAAATATCAACTTTAAATAATGAATTCAAATTAATTGTCTGCGGGCGATCAGTGGAAAAGGATGGCATGAATCAATTAAAGGATTCTTATAGTATTATAGCCTCCCTGTCGGGCATGAATTATTCGCTATTGGCTGAAACCCCCATCTGGGAAGCGAAGGATGATAATGAAATTTTAAAGGCTGTCACCGTATTAGGAAAAGACAAGTATGGAATAGAGCCCAAAATATTGAGAAGCTTTGCAGAAACTGAAAATGCCTATTTTGTGCAGAACAAATATTTAATTAACATAATATCAATTAAAGTCAACCTCGATAATTATATAACACAGACCCAACTTTTACTTGACATCATCAAAGGAAAAAAATCGGCGGTATCATAATCCGCCGGCATTTTTTATAATGCCTTAATTATATTTTCAGCAAAAGAACACACCTTTTCTTCTATTCCTTTTATTTTCAAAACGGTATTAGGGTTATTGGCTGTTTCTATCAATGCAAATTTACCTGGTAAAATAAATGCTTTATTCATATTTATACCGCTGATTAACTGTTGTGCAACAATATCTCCCCCGCTGTATCCCGAGACGATGATTGCAAACAGACTTTTTTCAGAAAAATCATTATTCCTGAATAGTGCTGTCAGCCGGTTCACAAAGGCCGACAGATTTGCGCCTAACGCATCATTATAATTCGGGCAAATCATTACCAGCGCATCGCATTTTAAAATTGCAGGATATACTTTTTCTACAATTACTCCTCCATAAACACATTTTCCTTTTTCTCCAAAATGAAGACAAGTATTGTAATGGCATCCTATGCAATCTACAATTTCTCCATTTT
>JAENWH010000233.1 GCA_016650135.1 Peptostreptococcaceae bacterium | reverse complement strand
CTTTAATTCTGAAACGATTTCGTACTTTTCCAGGTAATGCTCATTGTGACATGCAATGAAATCTGCTTTCTTTACAAGATAAGTTGAGCTGATTGGAAGTTTGCCAAATCTCAGATGAGATTTGGTTATACCAAAGGACTTTTTAGTATCATATTCAAAATAGGCCTGACAATACAGATCCGTATATTCTCCGATAATCTTAATTGAATTTTTATTTGCCCCTACAGTACCATCTGAACCCAACCCCCAGAATTTACAACTGATTGTCCCTTCGGGTTCCACTTTTAATTCCTCACCTACAGGCAAGGATAAAAAAGTGACATCATCGTCAATCCCTACTGTAAAATGATTCTTATGTGCCGAAAGCTTCATGTTGTCAAATATGGCTTTAATTTGTGCCGGTGTTGTATCCTTCGAAGATAATCCATATCTTCCGGCAAGAACTTCAGGTCTGTTGGTTTCATTAACATAGGCTGTACAAACATCCTCGTAAAGTGGTTCCCCAAGAGCGCCTATTTCTTTTAGTCTATCTATTACTGTAAGCTTTTTAACGGATTTCGGAATTGCTGCAAGCAAATGGCTGGCAGAAAAAGGTCTGTAGAGATGAACCTGAAGGAACCCGACTTTTTCTCCTTTTCCATTCAGATATTTTACCGTTTCTTCAATAGTGCCGCTTACCGAACCCATTGCGATGATAACTCTTTCTGCATCTGAGTCTCCATAATAATTGAACAATTTATAGGTACGGCCTGTCAATCTGCTGATATCATCCATGTACCCCTGTACAATTTCAGGAAGATCATCATAATCCTTATTGTTGGCTTCCCTAACCTGAAAATAAATGTCAGGATTTTGCACAGTACTTCTCATGACGGGTGCTTCTGGATTAATCGCATTATTTCTAAAATCTTCGAGTGCCTCATAATCCAGCAATTTATCAAAATCTTCATATTCAAGAGCTTCTACCTTCTGAATTTCGTGAGAAGTTCTGAATCCGTCAAAGAAATGCATGAAAGGAATTCTTGCTTTTATAGCAGCCAAATGAGCTATTCCAGCAAGATCCATCACTTCCTGAACGCTTCCGGATGAAAGCATCGCAAATCCTGTCTGTCTGCAGTTCATCACATCAGAATGGTCCCCGAAAATTGAAAATGCATGGGTACCGATTGTCCTGGCTGCAACATGTAATACACCTGGGTGTCTTTGCCCTGAAATTCTATGCATCGTAGGAATCATCAGCATTAAACCTTGTGATGAAGTATAAGAGGTTGCAAGTGCTCCCGCTTCCAATGCCCCATGAACCGCACCAATCGCTCCTGCTTCTGACTGCATTTCAACAAGTTTTACAGTCTGCCCAAAGAGATTCTTTTCACCATTTGCTGCCCATTCATCCGTTTTCTCTGCCATCGGCGAGGATGGTGTGATCGGATAAATGCCTGCCACTTCTGTAAATGCATACGCTACATAAGCCGCCGCCTCATTGCCATCAACTATTTTTATGATTTTACTCATTTTTTCCTCCTTTAATCGAACCGCAACTGCTTTTTACTTTTCTATATGCTCATGAGAAACTTAACTGCTTTTTACTTTTCTATACTCTTTCATAATATTTTTTTTACATCTAAAAGTCAAATCGTAGATATTTCTCCAAAAGAAAATTTTCCAGCCAAAGTTTCCTATCACGAAAAATCTCCACTTACAAAGCATACCTTTATTTTGATTTATTTGAACTTTCAAACATTTATCAACAGTGATGTATTCTAACGAAACTTTTACCTTAGCAATCCCCAAATCCGTTATAAAAGGCCCCTTCTTATAGAGGCCTTCAAGTCATTTCCTTATTAATCTGTTTCTTTGCAACAATCTTACTTAATAACCAAAACTGGTTTCTTCGAATGATGGATCACTTTATTTGTTACACTTCCAAGAAGAGTCCTGTACAATGCGGAGCCTATTCCATGAGAACCCATTATTACAAGATCGACATCTGTATTATTGATGATTTTTAGAATCTCATCAGCAATAACACCATGTATAACCTTTGTCTCAACCTTATCTTTCATTTCTCCAAATGATTCTTTATAAGCTGTCAGCATATCACTGGCATCCTTTTTTTCATGATCTTCATAGGAATCAACCGGTCTACCTTGAGGCACTGTTGCACTGAACCTCATCGTTGCAATTCTTAATCCTAATACATGCAATAAAACAACCTCACTGTCAAATGCCTTTGCCATTTTCTTTCCCTCTTCGATCGCTCTTTCTGAAAACTCAGAGAAATCGACAGGGATCAAAATTTTCTTCATTGGATTTACCTCCCATAATTAAATATCAGATACATCATTATTGATAATACAACAATTACTGAATATACCAGAAATATCCATTTCTTGAGTTATGATACAGAACATCTAATACATTTAATTTAATTGTACCCTTAAAACAACAAATAATCAATAAATCCTTCCCCATAAAACACAAGAATCTGACAAATTAGTGCAAAAGTTGCATAAAAAAAGGCAACAATGCAGTAGACTTCACCAGTTTAAATGCCTAAAATATAAGCATGAAAAAGCTTATTCATATTCTTCATGAATCAGTATCTTACTTTTTGACACTAAATTTCTACAAATATATTTCATCCCCCGCTGGATGGATTCAGAAAAACTAGTTCATCGCCTAACTGCAATTCAACAGCGAATCTTTTATTTCCCGACACCTGCTTTTTGTTTATGATCATAATTGACTGCTTCAATTGTTTTTCTGAAATTCCTGGATAAAGTCGGATTACTTGGGTTAAAACATCCTGAACCTTTCCCTCATTCATCTCAATTTTTTTAATGGCATGATTTACGCTCAGCAAACCGAAGAATTTTACGGTAATCATGGTCTTTTCACCTCAATTTCTTTTTACTTCAATACCAAGTCTTTTAAGTCTGCTCAGTGACGGAACACCTTCGTTCGACCATCCTCTTATACGGTAATATTCTCCAAGCATTTCATTCAATTTAACCTTGCTGTCAGGATCATCATCTCTTTGAAGTTCCTGAGTCAATCTTTTTGGAAGAGTATCATCGCTACCTTTTAAGCCCTGCCTAAGATTTATGAGTCTTTCAATGTTATATCCCCGTTCACCGGCTTTTACGAATCGGCCTATATTCATAGAAAAACCCGTCACCAGTTGAATTGCCTTTGGATGAGGCAGCACACTGTTTATATTAAAGTCCAACAGCCATGAATTGTTATGAAAAAAACCTGTAATACCTCCAAAGCTTGGCAGTGTTTTATAAATAATACGTGTTAACAAACGATTGGGGTTTTTTATCAAAGCCTGTGGCAGCATGGCATAGGTTGTAAAAAGACAGGTTCCTCCCGCAGATACAGCCTCCATGATATCCTGGAAAAATATGGTGAACGCCGCCTTCCCTCTGGTCGTGCTGCCGCTGACATTCAGCCCTAGTCCTTCCAATACAACAAGATATCCGCCGTTTAAATGGCATCCTCCCCTGTTAGACGTTGCGTAGCCAAGCCCCATTCCTTGAGCAGCCCGTGGTTCATAGGCTGCCAGCTCCATGCCTTTAGCCTGAATAGCAAATTCACTTCCCCCATATTTTTCTGAAAGACTTCTCGTACCTTCCGCCAGTTCCCGGCCAAGGCCCTCTCTCATCGCCACCAATCTTACCAGTTCTTCCAGTTGCTCATGCTCGCCAAAATTCAATCCATTGCTCCATATACCCTTTTCATTCAGTTCCATGGCGAATCCAACCGTGCTCCCAAACGATATGGTATCGATGCCATATTCATCGCATAGATGATTCAAATTAATAATACTTTGAAGATTGTTATTGCATAGATTACTACCAAGAAGCCCAAGTGTTTCAACTTCAGGTCCTTTGACCTCTTTTCCGTAAGCCGTGACTACCCTTCCGCAATGAATCGGACATGTCAGACAACCTTTATTCCTGACAAGGTGTTCTTCCCTTAAGGTTTCTCCATTAATTTTTTCGAAATCCTCGTAACTTCCCTTTGAGTAATTCCTGGTGGCCAGCAGATTCCTGTAATTCATCAAACTTAGCAATCCAGCCGTCCCAAGCATTGGCAGCTGTTCCCCTGTCAGTATG
>JAENWH010000061.1 GCA_016650135.1 Peptostreptococcaceae bacterium | reverse complement strand
TCTGGGCTACGCCCTCCAGTCAACCAATGACAGGGATAAGATTTGAAAGTAAACTGTATTCAGAGATAACAACAAAACAGTAAACAAATATCAGTTATAAGTTATAAACCGAGTCAACTTTCTTTAGGGATATGGATTAAAAATAGTCAACCTAAATCAGGAAAAGACAGTACAGATACTCGATTTCATTTAAATAGCACATCAATACCTTTATCATTACGGGCTTTTTGTGATATTTGATATGGATTCACCTTTATTTTACCTTTTACAAATTCAGGAATATTAAAAGACTTCATGAGTCGCATATAATAATTAATATTGTCCTGTGGAAGAAGAAAAGGTTTTGAAGCTTTGCCATTTTCATCAATATAAGCAATAAACGGACGCGTATATAGCCCATCAATACGACGACTGCTAAAAACTACCCAACGGCTGTTGCTGCTCCATGAATGATAACTTTCAGTTTCATCACTATTAAGCACGTCCAATGAAGTAATATTATTGTTTGATAAATCCAAAAGATAAAGATCAGCTTCACTGTGCCAAATAGAAAAATTTCCATAATCAAAAAGTGTAAACATCAAATAATGCCCATCAGGCGATACACGGGGAAAAGAAACACTCTTTCCATTTTTACGTGCATTATAAAGCGTATCAACTTTATTTCCAAATTGCTTGGTTTCCATATCAAACGATATGGCACACAAACTGTATTTCGCTTTTTCATATTCACCCGGCATACTTACACTATCTGCGGAACAATAATATAAAGTCTTTCCGTCAGGAGAAAAAGTGGGAAAGGTTTCAAATGCTGACTTGGAAGACAATAAAGGCGAAGTAAATATTTCATGCTTATCGACATCATAAACGACCACATCTGACGCATTATCAAATACTTCTATGCGATTATGATCGGTGCTATAAAACATTTGTTTTGTTTTATTTACCGAGAAAGCAACAAATTTACCGGAAGGGTGCCATGAAGGATAAACAAGTGATGAAATAGTCTGTGGTGTTTTGGTATTCAACTTCTCTATTTTATCACCATCTATCAAAAACGTGCCCCCAAAATCTTTTCGCATATGAAAAAGCCATTTATCGGGAGATTGCATGCAAAAAGAGTGACAGTTCATGCAATTATTATTGGTTGTTTTGTTGGTTGCAACAGAAGTTTGTTTATAGTTTTCCAGACAGCGCTGATAAATTCCCATCTCTCCCCATGTTTCATAACCGGGTTCAATCAGCCGATACGCAATATAGGGATCTACCGGTTCGATAGCAATATACAGATTAAAAGGCTTATAAGCAATCCATTTTCCATTCTCTTTTACCACAACCTTTACTTGAACAGTTCCTCCTTTTGCCTCTTCCATTAGTTTCTTCCAGTCAGAAGCGCTAATTGAAAACTGTTTATTTTTGGCTTCTACTTTTATTGATTCGGTATTGGTTCCGAAATAAGCATAAGCTTCAGAATTTTTTAATGAAGCGGACAACCCGAAATGAAGCGGGGCAATATTCGCAGGAATTTTGACTTCTGTATAATCAGGAAAAATCAAAGGAAATTTGTCCCTATTCTCATCTATATGTACGCTTTCAGTACAGGATAAAAGGGTGAAAAGTCCTACCCCAAATAGCAATATTTTAAAATAAGTTTTCTGCATTTCTGTTTTCAATTATTTTTTTTATAGCATAACAAATAATGCCAATATGTAGCCTGTTTATCTATTTTGTGGTTCAGAATTGCCTGATATTCCTGAACCACTTGGTCTGTTTTGAGTGTACGGAATGCCTTATAACTATGAACTACCTCATCAGAAATATCATAATGTTCCAGAATTTCCGCATCTGTTGCAGTAAATAGCATCATACATTCCTGAAAAGCTTTGGGTAAATAAGGTAAAGCAGGTGTTCCGTAATAGCGTTCCACTATTCCCTTAAAATTATGTATATCTTTGATTAAAAGGTATATGGCACCTAAATATTGAATGGAGGCCCGATGAGAGGGGTTATGATCGATGATATGTTTCAAATCTGTATTGATGCCGTCGTTCCCGGATATAGTCTTTTCTGGAAATAAACACCTACGTTTAGCTGAGAGCAAAGAGTCTGCCTCTACAGTACTGTCATTATCCAGGAACTGACGCTGTGAGTGTGCCCATTTCCTGTAATGTTGAGTTTTTTCAAGTAATGTAATGTATTTTTCTGCTACCCGATAATTTCCAAAAATCAGATTGGTTTGCACCAGTCGCTTAAGCATGCTAGGATTATAATTATTTCCATTTCCGCTCGATTCAAATGCCATTCTCTGTGACTTGGCAATAAGCCCCATTGAGAAAAATACATCGCTTAATAAGGCAGAAACATAAACTGTTTTGTCCCAGTTAAGAATGATATTTTGAATACCTGCCTGTGGGTAGTCAAACAGGTTTTCTGCTAATTTTCCTTTTTCGGCAAGTGCCAGGTTACGACAATTCTGACAGAGGTAATTGTTTATACCTTTTCCTTCACTTCGTTTCAGCACCATATCCCAATCCTCGATACTTATGTAATGCTCCAGTTCTTTAAAAGTCTCATTCCGGGTATCAATCATAGAAGACATGCAAAAGAATACAAATCCACCTATAACTGTGAGTTGGAAAACCAGACCGGCCTGCCAGACACTCTTCTTAACTGTTTTAACCCAGCGCAAAAGCAATGCAAGCGGCAAAAGAGCAAGTATTAAAGCCCACGTTTGATACATCAATACCGCTTTCTGGTAATACCCAAAATATCCGTCGGGTAATAACAAATATTTAATTTCTCCTGTTACCCCCAATCTTAAACTAACCTCGGCTGATAAATAAACTATTACTCCGGGAATGAGAAAAAGATAAGAGCTCCGAAAATGTGTAAAAAGCTCTATAAGCAATACGCTAACAACAAACATAGAAGCTATCGGTCCTGCTAACAGATAAAGTATCAACGACGTACACAAATCAAAAAGTACCCGGAGCCATAAAGAACGCATTTTTAAATAATAGTTCAATCCTATTACAAATAATAAAAAAGCGGTGGTTCCAGCGAACTGGTAGTTTAAGTTGAATTGCAAAAATAATAATGAAATAACTGGTAATAAGGCTAATACGGAAAAATGAGAGGCAGAAGCCAACTGTTTTAATACCGAAGCTGTAAAAAAGCCGATTAATGTCAGTAAAAAGGCAAAAATCAAAGCCCCGAAACAGTCATAAACAAAGAACTGTACCAAAAAATCTGATATCAACCGGACCATTCCTCCGGGCTGCCATAGAACAGAAGTAACAAACGGCCAGTCGTATAAGAAAATCTGCCATTGCTCCATAAAATATAAATTATAACGCCCTTTTATTTGAAGATAGGAAAACAAGACAATAAAAACAACTATCCATCCAATGATAGAAAGCAAGCTGCTTTTCAGATATTTATTTTTCATTTTTTTTCTATATATCAGGAAAAACAGAAATCTGCTCTTCCCCATGTCTTTCAAAGCCATTCAATTTTAAAGCCGGATCTTAATAAAAAATAAAAAACCCGGTCTATTTTATCTGATGTCGGAAAGTAACTATCACTCTACTTCAATTACCTCTTTCGATGAATAGATAAGATGGCCAAAACTGCTTACCCCTTCAAGTACAATACCATATTCCGATGGCGAATCAGCGGAATAAAAACTCAGGTTAACGACTCCCGTACTGTCCACTCGGACATCGGGCTTCCAAAAAATTGTAGAACGCAGGTCGGGACCACTATTCTCCCGCTGTTCTTCTGTTTCGTAAACAGGTGAATAAAACTCGACCTGTTGCTGGTAACCAATAGTGGTAAACACCTGCATATTTTTATTCAAAATATTTTCTTCAACAAATCCGTGTTTGGTATTGATTACAATGGCTCCGTTTGCCCCCCTGGCTCCCAACATAAGCATTACCTCTGTGGCTGGTGACACAAAAGCATCGCTAATGTCATTTACATCTAACATACTGTAATCAAAATTTTCCATTGGAATATTATCCAGAATTACCATAGGCGTTGCCCGCCTGTAAGAAACTTCATTCCCCGAAACCGTTACCCCCGGTAAACGGCGTAACAAATCATATACAGTCATAAAATTTGCTTTTTCGATCTCTTCGGTTCCCAGAACAAAAGACGATGAAATTGAATAGTAGGGCGACTCCGTTTTGGGCTTGATTATTCTATGTCCATTTACCTCCACTTCGGCCAGGTTAATAACCCGCATTCCTTTTTCGATGGTATATTTTTCATTTACCTTATCAAGTTGAGATTCTTCGTAACTATGCTTTTCCGGAGCAATTAACGGCGGTAAAACAACTGGGGGAAATGTTTCGACGGAATCCATTTCAATAAAAGCAAGACTAGAGCCTTTCTTCCTTAACGCTTGTATAATATATTGTGTACTATCCGGATAATCAATATTGGAAAACACAAACTTACCGTCTTCTTCCGGTTTCGTAAACGACGTTCCCAAAACAGAATCTTTCAGAGCAATCAGGGAAATATTTCCGTCTTTCAGCGATGAAAATACCCCGGTTACTTTCCCTGAAAACTGACGGCTTGATTCCACCGGATATTTCAGTTCTTTCTGCAAAATCCCTTTCAATATTTCCGGCACATTGTATCTTCTCCACCCCTGTGTCATCATCAGCACATCCAGAGCTGCGGTTGTTTTTCTGTCGACATTTTGCAAATAACTCATAGGCGATTCAATATAGCCTTTCAATTCGGAAGTGAGCAAAAGCGTGGAAATAATACTGGAAGTTGTATCAATATCCACATCTTGCTTATCCACTACCGATATAGAGAAATTGCCGGACAAAGGTGTTTGATCTTCGTCGGTAAGCTGTATCGCCAGTTTTATCTTATCCCTGGTTTGATAAGCTGATTTATCGGGTTTTATACTGACCTTGGCAAACGTGCTACTTTGGTTGGAGAATACCAGGCGTTCGCTCAGGATATTCCGGTCTTTGTCGATTAATAAAAGATGCACAATGCCTGCCGGAAAGAAATTTTTGTCAAAGCTAATGTAGCTCCGTTTATCATCCCACGGTTGTGAGTATAGTACCACACCCCTTAAATGTGCCACCAAAGAAAGATTAGGAGGCAATATATAATCAGACGGTTTACTAAGGGTTAAACGTAATTCCCCTTTGTCCCAAATCGTTTTCAATGCTACGGTATTGGGTTCTGCCTCAGGTAAAGGGAACCGTTTTGAGATATTTTGTTCGTTTGTGCAAACAGCATAATATGACCGTTCCGGGAAGTAATACATACGAAACCGCCCCATTCCCAAGTTGCTGCTCTCGAAATTTGCACATTCCTTACCGGTGTTATCATACACCGTACCTTTAATGTTTTCATGCAAGCCATTTTTTTTCACTGCCTTGAATGCCATTTGAAACCCTGTTTGCAATAATGAATGGCCGCCTTCGGGAAAAAAAGACACATTAAAACTTTCGCCTGATTGGGGAACTGTGAAAAAACGATTGTAGTAACGTCCTTTATAAATCGTTTGAAGTATAAATACGGGCTGTTCCAAAGCATCCTTTAAGCGGAACGAGTAATGCGCTGACTCCTGTTCAAACGACAATTTTTTTTCTTCTCCCTTTAGGTTACAATCAACATACAAGCTGCAAGCATCGGGAACAATCTGGGTTTTCCGGGTTTTATCGGTAAAATAAATCTCAGCATCCACCTTATTATCATCGAAGGTAAAGTTAACCACAGGAGAAATATCAGCCGACAGCGGATCCATCACATAAACAGACTTTCGGAAAAAATAATCCTCTCCCAGGTTCTGCATATACCGGGTATAGGACCTCAGCGTATAGTTACCTTCGGGTAAAGTTTCTCCAAGTTTGACATTTCCGTAAAAACAGCCCAGACTGTCAGAACGAAGCATTACCCGACTTACAATATCGGAGTGCGGGTTAATTAGTTCTACATATACATAACGGCTGGCATTAGCTTGTTTTAGTAGGAGTGCATCCACCAAATGAACCCGTAACCAAATCGTTTCTCCGGAAATATAAGAAGATTTATCGGTTTGGACATAAATTTTCTCCTGAGGGTAAAGAGAAATTTGTTCAAGAAAAAGGTTTTGAATTGAATCGTTACTCACATCTTGCGCCTGAACAGCCAGACTAAAGAGAGAAAAGACACATAAAAAAATAGTTATTATTTTCATTAGGATTGGGTGTTGGATTTTTGAAGGTTGACAACTGGTTATATGTAATATTAAAATTACCCTCGCACACAGCTATACTGTCTATAAAATTTATATTTTATTGGCAACCGTTTCTAATTCATTAATTGGTGATTATTTTCTTGTACTAATTTTTATGGTTTTAAAAAAGTGATCCACTACTACTTTTTTAGTATCGGGATTACAAATAACGTAAACCGGATACATTGCTGTATTTGAGATGCAGGGTGTCAATATTTATTTCGCGTGTCAATAGCTCTTGAGCCTGACGTTTGAATTCTTCAGAGAGTATCTTTTTTACTTCTTCAGGAAGCCCTCGTTGGTCAAAAATTTCACTATGAATATAGCCGGGTCGGACAAAACGCTCTGAAATCTCTGTTTCTTCATTATAGGTTTTTCCATTACGTTTTTTTAATTTACTACTTTTACTGGAAAAGGAAGCCATTGAGCAATAAACCGGCTCTCCCCCCGAAAAGTAATTGCGGTAATAATTATATCGTGTCGTGTCGGCAATGGTTTCAACAAATGAAAAATCGAGTAATTCATATTCACGAGCATTAGTTATATTGCCGGGATTCCAATTCTTAAACAGATTCTCAAAGTTTGTTTCGCAGGAGCTTAGACTATCGCCATACTCATAAATAGAAACCTTGTTGTTAAAAGAATCTGATATCGAGTCCTTTTTTAACTGGCAATTTGCCATCATGCTACTTGAAACAAGAAACAGAATAAGAATTAATTTTCTTTTCATTTTGTATTCTTTTTGAAAGATTGGAATAATCACTCCAACAATAAGAGCAAAACCAGCTAATGTTTTAACAAAGAATTTGTCGAAACAACTAATATATTACAGGCTCTTTGTAATCTTTTTATTTAGCATAATTCATAAACGGAAATGCTCCTTATACCACCACCAGTTACACCACCGCCTACAAAAACAAAACCAGTACCGTTCCATGATAAATTAACGACGCCATTACATATATAAGTCCAAGCATAAGCATATAGTAAATTACCTTTTGGTCCTTGTTCAAATTCTAATATTTGTACATCCGCTTTACAATCCCAGGTACCATATAAATAATGTGCAGGATTTTCAAGGCCAAGCCCTGTAGTATTATAACTCAATTCAGGACTCGTAGCAACCTTAACACCATTAATAAGTTGCCCATGAAGAATTACTGTAATATTGTACATCCATAATACTGTTCCCGTCATAGTAACCTCCTGATTGTTATAATTATGAGTAGCACTTATTGGTCCATCAGGGGGTGGAGTTTGTGTTGTAGATTTTAAACGGCTTTGGGGAGAAGTACTAGATTCTACTTCAATGTGATTTTTAATTTCGAAGGGAATACAAGATAGTATTTTATCAAAGACCAATCCTTCTCTTTTCGAAACGAGGCATGTGGTATTCAGGGTTTCGCCTTTGTATTGCCATGTTAAACCGACTATTCCCATATCGCTCTTTTCAAAAATATAAACTGAGTTTACCGAGGATACATTATTTTTATTTAGTGATGCTGCTATTGCACTGTCTGAAGTTGGTAACAGATAGTTCAAAAACTTCATGTAATTTTTTGATATTGCTTCATTTTGTTCTATTGTAAAGGTCGCAATGCTGTTGCCATGAACAACAAAAAAACTTCTATCATTATTCAATTCACATTTTACTGTTTCCAAATTAGAAACGCTTAATACGTTCCGTATATATTGATAACTTACCAGCTTTAGACCGTTTCTCATAAGAAGCTGGTTGTTCTCAATCATTTTATCCAATTGGACTTCCCATTTGGTTAAGCCTGCCGGCAATTCATATGTTTTATCCAGAAATTTATATTTATTGAGTTGTAATACCGAAGTTCTATCCAAACCAGCTTTTAAATTAGGTTCATTCGGATTTACCGACTTTGACTCTGAACAACTTTGGATTATAAATATGACACAAATAACAAAAATAGAGACAAACGATTTTATAAAATTTGATCTGTAATTTAAATTCATATATATGCGATTTATTAGGAAGTCATATGCGATTTATTAGGAAGTCTGTCTTTTCAAATTTTCAGGCCTCCTTGATTAAACATCAATTGACGTCTCCATTTTCGAAAGGTTTCGGCTTTCGGGAGTCGAGACACTCTTTTTTGACTCATTTCCGTAATTCAAAACTGACTATTCTTTAGTTAAGAATTAATCAAAGACTTTTAACTCGTATTCATTTTGATATTTTCATGTATGACTAATGGAGAATTTTTAAATCCACTCAATCCATTTTTCCCTATAAATCAGATACAAGAATTAAAGTATTAACTTAAAGCAATCGAGTAGGAGAAATGGGATTAATTCCCATTTCGACCTCTCACACCACCACGCATGCGGTTCCGCACGTGGCGGTTCCTTATTTACGATAAACTTTACTATAATAATCTGATAAGAAAATATAACCTACTCTCTGCAG
>JAENWH010000054.1 GCA_016650135.1 Peptostreptococcaceae bacterium | reverse complement strand
TATCGTAGGGGCTGCCAAATCGCATCTGCAAGATAAATATAACGGGGCAATATTTATAACGGGGTTCCTTACAAATGCATTCCTTGCAGGACTTTTGACATTTGTAGGGGATAAGCTGGGGGTGCCTTTATATTATGCGGCAATACTGGTTTTCGGGGGGAGATTGTTTAACAATCTGGCGGTTATCAGAAGAATAGCACTTGAGAAGTTTATGAAGAAAAAAAATGAAAAGATTAGCGATAAGTAGGTGCAATAAACACCTGCTTATGTTATAATTATTCCATATTACACAAGGGGGGCGCTCAACAATGTTAGAGTTTGAAATTAATGATCAGAATACAGCTCAGATCAGAGTAATTGGTGTTGGCGGTGGCGGATGTAATGCAGTAAATAGAATGATAGAAGAAGGCCTGAAGGGCGTTAATTTTATGTCTGTAAATACAGATAAGCAAGCACTGAATACATCAAAAGCTGAGACTAAAATACAAATAGGCGAAAAACTTACAAAGGGACTTGGCGCAGGGGCCAACCCTGAGATTGGTCAAAAGGCCGCTGAAGAAAACTTTGAAGAGATTACAAAGTTTATTACAGGGGCAGATATGATATTTATTACGGCAGGAATGGGCGGTGGAACCGGAACCGGTGCTGCACCGGTAATAGCAAAAGCTGCCAAGGATCTAGGGATTCTTACAGTTGGCGTAGTAACCAAACCATTTACGTTTGAAGGTAAAAAAAGAAGAGAACATGCAGAAGTCGGCATTAAGTATCTTAAAAAATATGTAGATTCCCTAGTGATTGTACCAAATGACAGATTGCTTCAAATTTCAGAAAAGAACACAACAATGTTGGAGGCTTTTTTAAAGGCTGACGACGTACTTAAACAAGGAGTTCAGGGTATTTCTGACTTGATTGCCGAAGCCGGACTGATTAATCTGGATTTTGCTGATGTAAAAACAGTAATGAGCGACCGTGGTGTTGCCCATATGGGAGTTGGACATGGCAGAGGCGAAAACAGGGTGGAAGATGCTGTTAAAAGTGCAATAGAAAGTCCTCTGCTGGAAACATCAATAAACGGTGCAAAAGCCATTTTGCTGAATGTTATGGGTGGATATGACCTGGGAATGCTGGAAATAAATACAATCGCTGATCAAATTGAAAAAGCGGCTGATGAAGATGCTATAGTAATATTTGGGTCAACCATCAGAGAAGATTTGCAGGACGAAATCATTATTACAGTCATCGCAACTGGATTTGAGGAAAGACCTTCCGTTGAGTTCGGATGCAATTTAGGTAAAAATAAACCGGGAAATCCGGTCATAGAAAACATAGGTGCCAGAAACCCATATGTGATAAGAGATGCTTTTGGTTTGATCGACGAGGGACCACGTAAAAAGATTGAAGAGCCTGTTGAGGAAGAAGAATTGCTTGATGAAAAACTGGAACTTGAAGCCAAAGAAGCGGAACAAAGAAAAGCGAAAATGTTTGATATTCCATCCTTCTTAAACAAAGATTCTTTTAAAGGTTTCTAATAATATTTCGTTGATGAGCCGGTAACATATACCGGCTTTTTCTAGTATTAAAGGATAATCAATTTTATGATAATTATCAATTCAAATGAGAATAAAAACTTTAAATTATGCAACCAGCTTGCGCAAAAAAAGTTCAGAGACAAGCTGGGACTTTACCTGATTGAAGGGCCAAATCTGCTACAGGAAGCGGTAAACAGTGATGTTGACATTAAACTTGTCGTGTTTAATGAAGAAATGCTTGCTACCCTGAAAATTCCCTTGAAGGAAGGTTCTTATAAAGGCGCCGAAGTTATTGGCATGTCGGAAAAACTCTTTGAGAAACTGGCACAAACAGAGGCGAGCCAGGGAGTAATAGGTGTTATAAAGAAAAAATGTGAAACCCAGGAGGATATCGAAAAGAGGATTTTGAGCAAATCAGAGAATGTGATCATTCTGGACAGACTTCAGGATCCAGGGAATATAGGTACCATTATTAGAACGGCAGAAGCGTCAGGATACAAGGGAGTCATTGTTTTAAAGGGGACGGCAGATGTATATTCCCCAAAGGTGATCAGGGCGGCAGCCGGTTCAGTCTTTAGGATGCCGGTGTTATTCTTTGAATCGCCGGCGCAGGCAATGGAACATCTGAAAAAATATGATAAGAAAATAGTCAGTACCTGTTTTGATACGGAGAAAAACTATTATGATATAGATTTGAAAAAGGATATCGGATTAGTGATTGGAAATGAAGGCAATGGAATATGCAGAGAATTGATTGAAGGCTCTGATATCAGGATAAAGATACCAATGGCAGGTACAGTGGAATCATTGAATGCAGCTGTTGCAGCAGGAATTGTCATGTTTGAAGCAATTCGGAAATAGATAGAAATGGAGAAAATAAATGCATAATCAGTTGGAAATAATATTAAAAGAGGCGAATGAACAAATAAAAAAAGCTGCTTCAGTATTAGATGCTGAAGAAATCAGAGTAAGACTACTTGGCAAAAAAGGTGCGCTTACTGAAATCCTTCGTTCCATGGGCAAACTTGGGCCGGACGAAAGAAAAGAACTGGGTCTAAAAGCCAATAAGGTGAGAAACGAAATTGAAATAATGCTTGAAGAAAAATTTGATCAGGTAAAGAATGCTGCAAGAGAAGCAAAATTTATTATGGAAAAAATTGATGTGACGGAGCCTGGTGTCGAAATGACCCTTGGTGTGAAGCATCCCATCACCTTGACAATAGATGAAATTTCCAGAGTTTTCATGTCAATGGGCTTTAGTATTTCAGATGGACCTGAGGTGGAAACTGTTTTTAATAATTTTGACGCGCTGAATGCCGGACCTAATCATCCGGCAAGAGACTACAGTGACACGTTTTACATTACGGAAAATACGCTGCTCAGAACGCAAACCTCACCGGTACAGGTCAGAACATTAATGTCTACGGAACCGCCGATCATGGTCATTTCGCCAGGCAGATGCTTTAGGTGTGATACGCCGGATGCAACTCATTCCCCTATGTTTCATCAGGTGGAAGGATTAGTTGTGGATGAAGGGATTACAATGGCCGATTTAAAAGGGACTTTAGACAGTTTTGCAAAACAGTTGTTTGGATCTCAGGTTAAAACAAAATTCCGACCGCATCATTTCCCGTTTACGGAACCAAGTGCAGAAATGGATGTTTCTTGTTTCAAATGTGGCGGCAAGGGCTGCAGAGTGTGCAAGGGCAGCGGCTGGATAGAAATACTGGGATGTGGGATGGTTCATCCGAATGTATTGAAGGTTGGAGATGTGGATACGGAAAGATTTACCGGATTTGCCTTTGGTATGGGCGTGGAAAGAATTGCGATGCTTAAATATGGAGTTGATGATATTAGACTTTTCTATGAAAATGATATGCGTTTCATCAACCAGTTTAAATAGGAGGTGACCAGATGTTAGTACCAATAGAGTGGTTAAAGGATTACACTGCTGTGAACGGCAGTATAGATGACTTTTGTGAGAAGATGATTATGTCAGGTTCAAACCTTGAGACATGCCAGTTTTTTGGAGAAGAAATCAAGGATGTAATAATCGGTAAAATAGTTAGAATAGAAAATCATCCTAATGCGGATAAGCTGGTTATATGTTATGTTGAAACAGGGGTAGAAGAATTGACTCAAATTGTCACCGGAGCAACAAATGTGTTTGAAGGAGCATTTGTTCCTGTTGCAATTCATGGCAGTAAACTTCCAGGCAATAAAAAAATAACAAGAGGAACACTTAGAGGCATTGAATCCAATGGAATGCTGTGCTCTATGGAGGAATTGGGATTTGAAGATAAAGTGATCCCTTCCCGTCAAAGGGGCGGCATATGGATATTAAACGGATTAATGCCTGATGATAACTGGAAGCTGGGGCAGGATCTGGTTGAAGTGCTTGGCTTAAAGACTGTTGTCGTGGATTTTGAAATCACACCAAACAGACCGGACTGTCTCTGTATGATTGGAATGGCACGCGAATCAACTGCCACTTTTGGAGAGAAGCTTCAATATCCTGAAACCAGGTGTGAGAAAGAAAAGGGATCAGCCGGAGATTATATTACCGTCGAAATAAGGAAATCTGAGTTATGCAGACGTTATGTTGCGAGAGTGGTCACGGACGTTAAAATTCAGGAATCTCCATGGTGGCTTCAAAAAAGACTGATGTTCGCAGGAATGCGCCCTATTAACAATATAGTAGACATTACAAATTTTGTCATGCTGGAATATGGAAGCCCATTGCATGCTTTTGACATTAGATGCATCGAAGGGGCGAAGATTATTGTGGACACGGCGGAACAGGGAGAACTGTTTGTCAGTCTTGATGGATCGGAAAGAAAACTGAATGAAAACATGCTGCTGATTAAAGACGCTTCAAAAAGCGTGGCAATCGCAGGGATCATGGGTGGCCAAAATTCGGAAATTGCGTCGGATACAAGCACAATATTAATTGAAGCAGCTAACTTTAATGGAGACAGTATTCGATCAACTTCAAAGAGATTAAATCTCCGGACAGAGGCATCTTCAAGATTTGAGAAGGGAATTGATCCAAATCTTTGCGAAGCTGCTGCGGACAGAGTCTGCAGGCTGATTGAAATGTTGGGAGCTGGAACAGTAGTCGGCGGAAGCGTGGATGCATATCCTGCACCCTCAACAATGCCAATGGTTAAGGTCAGAACGGCCAGAGTAAACAACGTTCTTGGTATCAGTATTTCAAGAGAAGAAATGGCAGGCATCTTTGAATCTCTGGAAATGAAGGTTGAAGGAAATGAAAAAACCATGCAGGTAACACCTCCGTCCATTCGTCAGGATTTGATAGAGGAAGTGGATTTTATAGAAGAAATCGCCAGAATTTATGGTTATGACAAAATGCCAATGACTCTTCCCAGAGGGAATCAGGAAGCAAGAAAAAGCAGAGAAAGACAGTTGATGGATCTGGCCAGGCAGACAATGTGTGCTTTAGGGGCAAACGAGGTTCAGACATATTCCTTTGTCAGCCCAAAGGGTGCTGACTATGTCAGAATTGCTGAAGATTCATGGGAAAGAAATTTTGTAAGTATTATTAATCCACTTGGAGAAGAAAATTCGGTAATGAGAACTATTCTGACACCAAATATGATGGAAGTGCTTGGCAGAAATTTTTCAAGAAATATAGACAAGGTGAGAGCGTTTGAGATAGGCAATACCTTTACTCAAAATATGACTGATCCAGAAGGCCTTCCGGATGAACAGGATTCCATGGTCATTGCGGCCTATGGCAAGGATGAAAGTTTTTATACCTTGAAGGGAATGCTGGTCGAAATGTTTAGCGTTTTCGGTATTACTGATATTAGATTTGAAAGTGAAAGCGATTATGGTGTTTACCATCCGGGCCGTTGCGCACGAATAATTCATGGAGACGTGGAGCTTGGTATTATGGGAGAGGTTCACCCTGAGGTTTGTGATAAATATGGTATAAATACAAAATGTTACTGCAGTGAATTAATGTTTGATGTGGTTATGAAGGCGGCCAATATTGAAAAGGCATACAAGCCTTTGCCGAAATATCCGTCAACATCAAGAGACATTGCACTTCTTGTTACAGAAGATGTACAGGTTGGCATGCTGGAAAACATTATCAAAGAAAATGGTTCTGACATTCTTGAAAAAATAAAGTTGTTTGATGTTTACCGTGGGAAACAAATTGGTGAAGGTCAAAAAAGTGTGGCATTCTCCTTGACCTACAGGGGAGAAGATAAGACCCTTACTGATGAGGATGTTGCTAAAGTTCACAATAAAGTGTTGTCAGAATTAAAGGAAAAGGCGAAAGCCACCTTACGGGAAATATAACAGATCAGTTGCAGGAAGCTATTGCTGGTTTTGATCATGAACAGCGGTTAAGGAGGAAAACATGGAAAACAATAAAGTGAATGTGAAAATCTATGGACAGGAATACACAATAGCTGGAGAAAAATCGAGAGAGCAAATCATTAAAGTTGCCGATTATGTAGATTGTAAAATGACTGAGATTTCTAAAAAACTTTCAAGTGGACCTCTCGTCTCGCTCGCAGTGCTTTCAGCAGTGAATATTGCAGATGATTACTTTGAAGAGATTTTAAAACAGTCCGAGTTGGAGGATGAAATTGGTAGACTTCGAAGAGATGCTCATCATTTTGAACAGCTTTGGGAAGAAACCAAAAAAAGCTTTTCTCACTTTAAAGAGGAACTTAACGAGGCAACTGAAAAAAACCAGGAATTAAAAAGGCTGCTGGGGGAGAAAACCAGACAGGCAGAATCCTTGCAAAATGAAGATAAATACAAAGAACTCGAGAGCAATTATTTTGACCTTCAGATGGAAAACATTCGTCTGAAGGGAGAACTGGAAAAAGGAAAAAGATGAATCAAAAGGCATTTAAGGTACTGGAATATAATAAAATAATAGACTTTCTAATGCAGGAGGCGGCGTCTCAACTGGCAAAAAATGTTATAAGTGAAATGAAGCCTTTGGTTGACGTATATCAAATTAAGGAATTGCTGGCGGAAACCACAGAAGCTGTCATGGTTATTGTACATAAGGGAGCTCCTCCAATCGGAGCTTTTTATGATATAGAAAACAGCCTGCATATGGCCAATAAGGGTGGCAGCCTTACAATGAAGCAGTTGTTGGAGATACTGTACAACATTAACACAGCCGGCAGAACTATTAATTTTTTGAAAAGTGATTTGCCGCCGCTACCTATTATTAAGGATATTGGGGAAGTATTGTTTACTGACAAATATCTGGCGGAAAACATTGACAGATGTATTCTTTCTGAGGATGAAATGGCTGATAATGCCAGTTCGGAATTAAAAAGCATCCGTCGGGCAATCATCAGGCAAAATGAAGCTGTAAAAAGTAAAATGACTCAAATTCTCAATTCATCAGAAAATCGAACAATGCTTCAGGATTCGATAGTGACAATGAGGCAGGGGAGATATGTTATTCCTGTTAAGCAGGAGCATAAAGGCAGATTCCCTGGCATCGTGCACGACCAGTCAGCGACCGGGGCGACTTTATTTATAGAGCCTCAGGCAATTGTAACGTTGAATAATGAATTGAGACAACTTGAACTTGATGAGCGTGTGGAGATTGAAAGAATCCTCGCCGAACTGTCGGGTCAAGTAGCGGAAGATTTTCAGCAGTTGCTTAATAATCAGAAATTACTGCTTCAACTGGACATTATTTTTGCAAAGGGGAAACTATCCTGTAAACAAAATGCTTCAGAAGCAAAGATTAATGAGAAGGGTTATATTAAAATTATTCAAGCCAGACACCCGTTGATCAATCCAAAGGATGTCGTGCCGATTAATATTGAATTTGGCAGGGGATACAATTCGCTGGTTATAACGGGGCCAAACACAGGCGGTAAAACAGTAACATTAAAGACCGTAGGCCTTCTAGCAATGATGAGCCAGTCGGGGTTTCATATTCCAGCGGCCGAAGGAAGCGAAATGCCTGTATTTAAAAAAATCTATGCAGATATTGGAGATGAACAAAGTATTGAACAAAGTTTAAGCACCTTTTCATCCCACATGAATAATATAGTTGAAATTGTTGAAAACGCAGATGATGAGACGCTGGTTCTTCTTGATGAGCTGGGAGCCGGAACGGATCCTACAGAGGGAGCAGCCCTGGCAATATCCATTCTTGATGACTTGTACAGCAAGGGTGCCAGAACGATGGCTACTACTCATTATACAGAACTTAAGAAATATGCTATTGCAACACCGGGTGTGGAAAATGCATCCATGGAATTCAATGTGGAAACTTTAAGACCAACTTACAGGCTTTTTCTGGGGATCCCAGGGAAATCAAATGCATTTGAAATCTCTCAACGAATAGGACTCAATAAAGAATTGATTGATAAGGCAAGGAGTCTGATTGATCAAGGTGAAATTGAGTTTGAAACAGTAATAAGTTCCATTGAAGCAGACAAGAAAAAGGCGGAACTGGAGCGCGAAGAGGCAATTATGCTGAAAATTGCCATGCAAAAGCAAAAGGATGATTTTGATCGACGTCAAAGCAAACTGGAGGAAAAACAGACAGCAATCATTGAAAAAGCAAGACAGGAAGCAAAAGATATTGTACGAGATGCAAAGCAAATAGTGGATCAGGTGCAAAAGGAATTAAGAGAAATCAAGCAACTTGAAAATGCATCTGAAAGGCAGACAGTATTTGAAGAAAACAAGAAAAAACTCAGAGAAACGGAATCTAAACTCAGAGTCAAAGAGACCCTGATTGAAAATGATAACCCGATTAAGTTGGAAGAAATAAAAATCGGGGAGAGAGTTAAGCTGGTTAATCTGAATCAAAATGGTGAGATTCTGACAATGCCGGATGACAAAGGAGACTTGCAGGTTCAGGTGGGCAATATAAAAATCAACACAAATATGTCAACATTAATGCTCATTATTGATGGAACAAAGAAAAAACCTCAATTGAAAAAGTCAAAATATGCAAGCTTATACAAATATAAGACCCAAGAGGTTTCAACCAGCATTAATGTGATAGGGAAAAACCTGGATGATGCCACAATGGATGTGGATAAGTATTTGGATGACGCTTATATTTCAGGACTTTCTGAGGTTACAATCATACATGGACGAGGAGCAGGGATTCTGAGAGAAGGACTCACACAAATGTTCAAAAGCCACAAGCATGTGGATTCCTTTAGGAAAGGCAGCTATACAGAAGGTGGAGACGGGGTGACAGTATGTACATTATCAGCGCGTGTTTAATGGGAAATGATTGTAAATATAACGGTGGCAATAACCGATGCCAATGGATTATAGATTTCACTAGGGATAAAAGCATTGTTGAGATATGCCCGGAAGAGCTAGGAGGGCTTAGAACACCAAGACCTCCGGCAGAACAGGTTGGCAACTGTGTGATCAATAAAGAAGGAAGAAACGTAACACTTGAGTTTCAACTTGGTGCCAGGCGGGGTTATGAAATAGCAACTGCAGTCGCAGAAAAATCTGGTGACAAAATTGAAGGTGCAATTTTAAAGGCAAACAGCCCGTCCTGCGGTTGCTGTAAAATCTATGATGGAACCTTTACAGGAACTGTTGTGGAT
>JAENWH010000391.1 GCA_016650135.1 Peptostreptococcaceae bacterium | reverse complement strand
TGTTATTGGCAAGTACTTTTGGCGAAATTTCGGCAAACTATTTTACTGAATTTCTCCCAGTATATTTTTACCATTTAGCTTCTAAAATATAGATTTTCTGTGTTCCAATCTATAGCTCTTTCCAATCATGTTAAAAAGTTCGCACCTATAAGAAATTCTATCTAATACGGCTGTTGTTAATGCTGGATCTCCTAAGAGTTCTACCCATTCCTCAAATCCCTTATTAGAAGTTATAATTAAAGAGGCTTGCTCATGTAAGGATGATATTAATTGAAAGAACAGATTGGCTTCGTCTCTAGTTATAGGAAGATACCCGACCTCGTCGATTATAACGAGACTTGAAGAAATAATCCTATTTAGTTTACCTTTGCTTTTTCTTGATATTTGCTGAGTTTTTAAAACATGCATGAGATTATCCATAGTTACAAAACTCACCTAATAACCGGCCTCAACGGCCTTGTAGCCTAAGGCTATGGCCGTGTGCGACTTCCCAACTCCCGATGGTCCAAGAAATATAAGATTGTACATCCTATCTATCCACTCCATTTCCATGAGCCTGTTTACTTGTTTCTGTGTTATTGACTTTTGAAACACAAAATCAAATTCATCCATTGTCTTTTTAACCGGAAAGTCGGCATATTTAAGTCTTCTTTCTTGCGCCTTCTTATCTTTTAAATCAACCTCATTTTTGAGTATCGATAGTAATAAGTCTTGATATGATATATTACCCAAATCAGCTTTTTCAATAATATTATCTGCATTTACATTTAAATAGCTTAGCTTAAGATTTTTAGCATATTCTTTGATTAATTGTAGTTTTTCCATGAGTGCTTGTCCTCCTTTAAAGCATCACTATAGTCACTAATACATCTTACTTCTGGTTTTAGCCCTCTATACTTTGATGGTATCAATACTTTGTCAAGACCAGGTACTTTATCAACTTTTGTACTATCCTGTATCGCAAGATATTCAAGTGTTTCTTTAAACATGCCAGCACTCCACAGGTTACGGGTAACACAATAACTCAATGCTCGTTCTATTAGCGAAGCTTCATATGAAGGTGCTATATTTAGTATTACTCCAAATTGATCCTTGCAATATCTTGATTTCTCTCGTCTTATGCTATCTAAGAGCACTTTCGCATTAACAGTTTTACCAAGAGCTGCAAACACTTTTTCATATACTTCATCAACAGAACTGTGAATATCCCTTTCGGGATGAATTATTTTTATAAGTTCACCTTGCCTCGTGCTTAATTGATGACTTGCTATTAGTTCACCTGTCTCAAAATCAACTATATTCATTTTGGAACCTTTTAGCATTAAATTAATTTCTTTACCCGGGCTGTAAGTTCCTTTTGGAACCTGATATCTATTTTGCTTATACAAAATTATATTGTTTTTTCTTACAGCATAAGTTAAACTAATGTTAGATGAATTTTTTTCAAAGAGTTCAGGTACTGGTAGTAAGTGTTTCTTTTCGAGAGCAAACACTTCTGCCGGTATTTTTTTTGTCACTTCATGTTTCTTACCATTGCCTGTCCTAACAAGCCATTTGAATGAGTCTTCATTAAAGGAATCAATATCTATGAAAATTCTATTTATAGCAAAGTTATATTTCGCATATTTTACCACAGATTCTACTTTTCCTTTACTTTGAGGATCAAAACCTCTACAAAGCCTAACTTTGTATTTCATAGTGTCAATATAATTTTGAAAACCTTCGGTATAGATGATATCCCCAGAGTTTTCAGATACTGCAAGTATCCGGTCTTGGTCATAAACTATTTCAACAGGCATACCTCCGAGATATTCAAAAGCTCGATTATGAGCATCAATGAAGGATACCGTAGTGAATGGTTTGTCTGTCCAAAGTACGTATTTGTACCGTGAATGGGATAAAACCATTGCAAAACAATACACTTTCAATTTACTTCCATTTAACCTTTTAAGCCATATTTGGCCCATATCAACCTGTGCCTGATAGCCCATGGGTAATTGTGGTACCTCTTCAAACTGTCTTATAGCCAACGTCTTTGGAAGGTTATATTCTTGCCTTAAGTTGCTAATGTAAAGTCTTAAGGATCTTTCTTTAAATTGTACTACTCCATATCTTTCTTTTATCCAATCAAGTACTTGTGCTGCTGACATGTCTCTAAAATCTGTAATCCATTCTAAAATATCATCTTTGTAAATATCAATTTTTTTATGCCTGCATTTTGATTCAATAGTAGCTTTAGAATATTCATCAGGAGTCATATCCCAATATTTTTGAACTGTTTTATAATTTATATTTAGAGTCCTTTCAACCTGCGATTTATTAAAACCGAGTGTTTTGTATTGTTTTATTTCACTAAACATATTCCATCCTTTCAATTTTAACTTCCTCCTCTGTAAAATATATCTTTAATTGTATCAGAGAAGGGGTTATTATTGTACTTAACTGGAAATTATTCTCCCTTTTTGTTTGCCGAAATATCACCCTTTTAG
>JAENWH010000234.1 GCA_016650135.1 Peptostreptococcaceae bacterium | reverse complement strand
GCGTTTGTTGAAGAAGTCTTTGAGAATATTACGAAGGATGAGTTGACAGAAGCAAGAAATGTGATGAATAAAATAATGGGGAATCTGATTAAAATGGAAAATTCAAAAATTGAGCTTTGATCTTAATTGAGATACACAAAATTGAAAGAAATGAAGGTGATTATCAGCACAAAGTTGAAAGAATATTGCACAATAAATCTTAACCAACTGCTAAATAAAAAAATTGATTTGTTTTTATGCTGTGGTCTTCCAGAAAACTTTGACGAACCGAAAAAATGAGTCTGGAGCATAAGATGATAACTGGATTAATGCAGAGAGCATCAAAACCTGGAACTCCAGAGACAATGGGCATGCCTGAAAACATGACGAAGTTTGCAGAGCGTATTAATAATATTTAGAAGGAGCATCTCAGCCAGTATGTCTGGTGCCTTGCTTTGAAATCACTGGGATGTAGCGGATGAGTGCGCCACCAGGCCCTAGCTGAGAGGCACCTCAAAGAATGGTTGTCCTTTACCTGGCCTGATTATGCAGAGGAAGCACATGTTGGACTGGCTGAAATGTATGTTGCAGATGAACGATTCGTAAAGTATTATAATGATAGAGCAAAGAATGAAATTGAGGCAGATACTGGAGTCAATGTGGAATTAGAAACAGAAAAATCTCCAGTTCTGATGCTTCGAGATATTATTGTGAAATATGCAAAATAATCATTGTTAGAATAGGTTTTGCCATAATGATAAAAGTGCGCTGCCAGACTCTAACCGCCTCGGGTAGATTGGTTCGGATTGGTTCAGAATGGTTCACATTGGTGAAGATTGTGGCAAAGCGGTTAAATGGCTACTAGGGTCTGGCAGACTGGGTTACAGCGGCTAAGTACACCACCAGGCCCTAGCTGAAAAGGAGAAAAAATGAATATTGAGGAGATCAGGAAAAACTGGGTAAATGTCGCTGATAAAGATATGGATGCGAGCATTAAAATGTGGGACAGTGCCTCTATCTATTATAAAGAGAAGCCTATGCCGAAATGGGAATCAAATGATTTTCTAAAAGATTTGAATGCTACGATTGAACTGACAAAGGATATGAAAGTTCTGGATATAGGCTGCGGTGCAGGGGTTTATGCCATTGCGCTGGCAGAAAAAGTCGGTAAAGTGGTGGGATTCGACCTTTCTCCAAAGATGATTCAATTCGCAAGAGAAAGAGCACAAAAAACTGGTACAGATAATGTTGAATTTATCGCTGGTGACTGGGATGAATTTGATGTGAAAAAAGAGAAATTTGAGAAAAATTTTGATCTTGTATTCGCACATATGACGCCTGGTATCAACAATGCGGAAACTTTCGAAAAAATGCTTGCCTGTTCTAAAAAACATTGTTTCCTTATTAAGTCCGCAAGGCGTAAGGATTTCATCATGGATCAGGTGATTGATTTGGCTGGTATTGAGAATAACGCCGAAACATCAGATGAAAATATTATATATGCATTCCAAATGCTGTGGGAGCTGGGGTATTGCCCCCGTTTCACCTGCCGGCAGGAAGAGTGGGATGTAGAAAAACCTTTAGAAGAAGCTTACATCTGGTACATTAGCAGAGTGAAAACATATAAAAATATTACGGAAGAGGAAGAGACAAAGCTAAAAGATTATCTGAAATCCGTGGCTGTTGAGGGAAAAATTCACGATAAAACTTCAACAACGGTAGTGACGATTTACTTTCAGCTAGGGTCTGGCGGCGCACTTTGAGGTTGCAAGCCTGTGGTTTCAACCGGTTTGAGCATTTATGAAGTTTTGCATTTAGGCAGGCTTGAGGTGGAGGGGATTTTGGCAGTATTGAGCTGGTGCGGATTTTGGCAAATCTGATATGTTATTTAACCTATTTTCACAATTTTAAGAAACTAAACACCTAACGTTTTTTAATTTTATGGCTTATAAACGGTTTCTCGTGCATATTTAACCTATTTCCGTGATTTTTAGCGCATGAACACCTATCGCAGCAATCTTTGTTATACTATTTTGATATATTATAAATAAGAAAGGGTAACTAGATACTATTTAGCAGGTTTTTAAAGCATTCGTTAACCTATAATTATCCTTTATTGAAGCGAAACCACTAATTTCATGGCAAAGGTTAGGCATATAGAGACAATTTGTCCTCAAATTAGGTTAGAATATCATATTTTTTATATGAGAAAACATTCTAGAATCCTGTTGTTAACCTATTCTTATCATTTATGGAGATGATACTATTAATTTTAGGAGATTGGCCAGGCCAATGAAGCCCAAACAAGTGGTGCGGCCAGGCCAATGAAGCCCAAATAAGTGGTGCGGCCAGACCCTAACTGAGATGTACCTGGATTTCCGCTAAGTCCTCGCTAAAATCAGAAAAAGTGGGTATAATGAGCGTAGGAGGTGTTGTTTATGAATAATATTATTAGATCCATAACCAAATCGCTCACAGGAGGGGTTCAGGCATTTAAAACTTTTCCGGCGTCAATTGGCTGTGCACTTGCTTTTGCAGTCGTCACGGTGATTCGAATTCAACTGGAGTGGCCACAGCAGGAGCCTTACAATTTCCTTTTCAACTGTTTACATTGGTCATTTGCACTTGGGGCAATCATTAGTCTGATGATCATAACAGGGGCGCAAAGCCGATATAATAAGCCGAAAGTGTTTTTACTTGCGAATATCCTAGGAATTGCTGCAGCCGGGATTACTTTCGTATTACTTTATATATTTGGAAGCACGGATCCAAACCTTGTTGAGTCAAGATTTGCAGTGGTTTCAGGCGTCGCTGTAGCTCGTGTCAGCATGGTAATGCTGGTCAGTTATCTGGTGTTTGTTGTTTTTGCGGGAGCCCAGAATGAAAATAACAACTTGCCAGAATTCAAGTATGCTAACAATAATTTGTCTGAGATTAACGAAAAGAACTTAAAAGTTAAATATGATTTTGCAAAATCTTTATTTATGAGTCATAAGGCGTTCTTTATTGCGCTAATTTACGGCATTGTAATGATGGCGGGAGCATCTGGGGTTGCCGGCGCGGTGCAGGCGCTTATTTATAATGACATGAGCAGCAAGGTTTATATGTATATTGGAACCGTTGTGGGATTTTTGGTATTTACCATATACACCGGTTATTTCCCTGATTTCCGAATGGGAGCACTGGATGAACACCGGGAAGTTGCCCAGAAGCAACCGCGTTTTGTAGAAATTCTGTTTGGATATATTATGGTACCCATTGTTCTTGCATTGACGGTTGTTCTGTTCATTTGGGCAGGGCGAACCATTATGGGCGGCACGGGAGCATCGTTTTTCAGGCTTTCCAGTATTGCTGCAGAATATACAATAGGCGGAATCTGGCTTCATATAATGGTTACTCATCATGAATCAGGCGTGGCGAAATTCTATCGCAGGGTTTACCCGTTAGCCGCTCTTGCAATACTTGTCTTTGAGGCTTGGGCATTAATCAATCAACTGGGAAAGTCAGGCTTGAAGCTTACCGAATATACCTTCATTATTATATGGATTGTAGCAGCAACGGGAGCGGTTTTATTACTCCTGCTGAAAAACAGAGCACATCCTTTGATTGTTGCCATCACCTGTGGCTTGGCGATTTTTTCTGTATTACCTATAGTGGGTTATAATGCATTGCCGGTGTCTGCCCAGGTGAATAGGCTTGAAACCCTTCTGGTCAGTGAGGAGATGCTTGTGGACGATAAACTGTCAGCCGCAGCAGTTGAGCCTAAACTGGCTATCAGAGAAGCAATCACTGATTCTGTAGATTATCTGGCAAATGCGGACAGTACAAAACTGCCAGTGTGGTTTAACAAGGACCTTAGAGATAGTCTGACATTTAAAAAGACGTTTGGGTTTGATCAGGTTTTTCCAAAAATAGATATTACTGGGCCACCTTCCGGATATATGGGAACCAGCTTGTTTTTAAAAGCACAGGCACTCGACATCAGCGATTATCGCTGGACGTTCAACCCTCAGGAACAATATGCTAAAGAGCAAAGTTTCATTACAGTGGATGGTGATCAGGGCACATACCAAATTTACTGGAATACCACCTCAAAAGATGGAATCCCGGTCTTAGAAATTCAATT
>JAENWH010000080.1 GCA_016650135.1 Peptostreptococcaceae bacterium | reverse complement strand
CTGCTCCTTTGATGGTTTTTTTAATGATAAAGTGCAAGGAAAATTGCTTCGTTTCGAAAAAACCTATGCATTTATTATACCACGAATCACCAAAAATGTCAGCATTTTCAACGGTTTTAGAGTTAATCAGTAGACACTAAGGTAATAGTCATCATTTCATATCCCCATGTAATACTTATAGAAAAGCTGCCAAAAGACTTCCAATGGCTACAACGCCGATGGCTAAAGCCATAAGCGGCATGAAGCCGCTTTTCGCACCAATATATGTTAGCGGATAAGCTACTATGAAAAAAATCATGGACACTCTAAGTATGATGTCTTTTTTTAATCTTATTTTCTTTAATAATGACTTGTTATCTCCGTGTATCGGCTCACTCATCTTCAATCACCTTCCTTAACTTATTATATACACGACCGCAGCAAGAGCCACAGCTCCGATTAAGCAGTATCTCAGTGTCATGGCCATTACTAGGTGTTCTTTGCCAGTAAGACCAACATTTGCCGAGCCCATCATGATTGTAGATGGCGAAATGGCTACTCCTATTGAGCCACCCACGCTTTGTGCCGCTGCAATCCACACGGCATTTTTACCAAGAACAATTGCGGTATCGTATTGAAGCATGCCAAACATAACATTGGAATTTGTATTACTTCCCGTAAGAAATGAGCCAAGTATGCCGATAAAGGGCGTGGCTAAAGGGAAGAATGCACCCATTGATCCTGCGAGCCCTCTGGCTAGTAGATTTGTCATTCCTGAATCACTCATGATAAGTGCCATCATGACCATGGTTATTATACCGACACTGGTGGGAATTATTTTTCTGACCGTATCTACAGCAGCCATCTTTAAAATGTTCGGTTTTGCACCAGCCGTTTTTTTGTATATTAGGAATCCCATGACAGCTGAGATAAACAGTGCTGGGGCGGGATGTGATATCCATTTAATACCTGCGTACAGCTTTTCCTCTGTAACCACGTAGCCAAGTCCGGTGGTTATTTCGGGGTAGCTTAGTCCTGATACTAGTCCCGAAAAAAAGACCTTTATTAAAGGAAGTTGTGTTAAAAAAGATATAAGTATCAATATGATGTATGGCATAGCAGCTATTAAAAAACTCATCCTGTACCGAGGGTTTTCAACTTCTTCACTTATCATTACGGAAGCTTCCAATCTGCCATGTGAAAAAGCATTATGAGTCACATAAGTACCGTCATCATAGCCGACAAGAGCGACTGATTTTTTCGCCGCGTGCCTTGCATATGTCAGAAGCACGACCACTCCCGATGCAGCTGAAGTTAACGACGCCAACTGAGGCATCCCCAGTTTAGTCATGCTCCACATAGTAAATGAGATCAAAATTGCAGTTGTAAAAAACGGAATGAATCCTTTCTTTATCCCATTAAACCCGCCCTGCATATGAAGCACGGAAAGACCAGTTATGAAAATGGGAACTATGAATAAAAGTGCCATGGCGGGTCCTATGATGTCACCCGGAATCTTTGTGACAAGCTGTATAGTGTTGTATGACGACCCCATAGAACCAAAAGAAATCGCCCATGAATGCCCTACCAGGCATGTAGCAACGGCAACTAGCGGTTCAAAACCCATACTAACCATGATAGGCGCAACAATAGCGATAGGCACGCCGAAACCTGCCACACCCTGTAACAGCGAAGTAAAACACCAGGCCAAAAGCAGGGATTGAAGTAGCCTGTCATGAATCAACTCCGTCATGGTATTTCCTATTACATCTATGGCACCAGCCCTGTTTACCACGTTATATAAGAAAACTGCTGTCCAGATTATCAGCAGGACATAAAGCGAAAGGCTGAGGCCCTTGCTACATGCGTACAGTAGCCCGGGTAAATCTACTTTAAATATCGTGAAAGCCAGTAAAGCCGTAAAAAACCAGACGATGCCGCCGGTTTTGTATGTACTCCATTTTAATATTAGAATGCCAACAAAAAGCAATAAGATAGGTAGAATAGCTAGCATCCAGTTTGTTATCGTTAATGGTATTCCCATGTTAGTCCTTTCTTTTTTTGATTGGCACTTACCTAAATGCTTGAGATGAGAAAACAGAACGAAACCGACCTCTTCCTCATCTCAATTATTAAGTGTGTTGTTTAATTAAATAATTTAGGAGTTTTATAAAATCTATAATATTATCCTTGTCTTTTTATAAATTGTCCCTTATTTTCCGCCACAATTTCTCCATTCTTCAGGGCTATATTTCCATCTACTATAACATATTCTATACCTTTTGGTCTTTCTGCAGGCGAAATAAAAGTATTTGCATCAATTACAGTATCTCGGTTAATTATTGTAATATCTGCATCCATTCCTTCCTGTAACCTGCCTTTATTTGATAAGTGCATGCGATTTGCTGGTAGTAAAGTCATCTTTTTTATTGCTTCCTTAAATGTTAAAACACCCTTTTCACGGCTTACTAATCCTATTACCCTTGGAAAAGTACCTGCAGTTCTTGCATGGCCCTGGTCATTTATAAACTTTCCATCACTTGCAACAATCATATTTTCATCTTTATATGCCAAAAATACATTTTCTTCTTTCATTGCAAAGCAAACTACTCTTGTGTCAGGCTCTTCATTTCTTAAGTAATCAAATATTTCCTTAGTGCAATATTGGTTTTTATACCTTCCTTGCGTAGGAAGAATAGCATCATACCCTACATTCCATTTTTCTAAGCAGCCATCGTCAAAAACTGTTGAACCGATTAAGGTGCTAAAGGCAGTATATGGATAGCAATCTGATGTAATATCCACGCCTTCAGACCTGGCTTGTTTCAAAAGTTCAAGTGAATTTTCCATATATTTTAAATCTCCATATCCGGAACAGCTACCTATATGTGAAAACTCTAAAGCAACACCAGTGCGTCTTGATAATTCAATACATTCATTTATACTTTCGAGACAACGATCAGCATCATAACGGTAATGTACTGCAATTAGTGCATTTTTGTACTGTTTCAATACATCACATACCTTTACCATTTCTTCAAGTTCACATCCGGGCGTATATTCTAATCCAAAGGATAATCCTGCTGCTCCTGCTTCCATACTCTCTTTTATATTGTTTTTAGCAAGTTCAATCTGCTGGTTGGTTATAGCTGCAAAAACATCACCTTGGCGGTAAGTAGACTGTCCTTCGGTATCAGAAAAAAATCTTCCTCTAATAACATTATATCCCTGCAACAACATGGTATTGATAGGCGCGCCGTTCTTACTTATATATTCAATATATTCATTCATATTGTTTGGCGAAAATCCACAATTGCCACCTACTGCGGTTGTAACACCCATTCGAAGCATGGCGCGTTCAGTGCTGAAATTTATTATTTTTCCTATCATCGGATCTTCATGGATATGGATATCAATGAATCCCGGCACTATATATAGATCAGAAGCATCAATTATTTCATTTGCCTCCAAATCTTCTGTTGTTATTACTGCGATCTTTCCTTTGTTTAATCCTACATTCATATGTTTGCACAGCTCTGTTTCAGGATCATAAACAACTCCATTTTTGATTAAAATATCTATCATTTATACCTCCAAAAAGCGGTAAAATTAACTTCTACCGCCATATTCGAATTTTTAAAATAGCTTGTGATTATAAACAGTATGTATAAATAACCTTACTGCTTCGTACAGTGAATCAACCCATGCATATTCCTTTATATTATGAGTAAAAGCACCGCTTGCTCCGCACTGACAAATTACTTTTGAATCGTTTGCAGCAATATAAGCAGCATCAGAAGCACCTCCAACTACTATACTGCCTGTTATAGTACCTCCAATTGCATCGCTGATAGACTTTACAATTTCGTAAGTATTTTTAACTTGCTCAGTAGTTTTAAATGGTATCATGTCATCCGTACGTAGCAGTACAGAAGTAGTTCCATCTATAAATGTTTTTTTGCATATTTCGCGCATTTTCTTTTCACAAATATCTAATGCATCAAAAGATTTAACTCTGACATCAATAGCAGCCTCGCAGTAATCTGGAACCCCGTTTATTACGGTACCGCCCTTAATTGTACCTACGTTTACGGAGTAATCTCTGTCTTTATTTTTCGGCGTAACTGCCTGAAGCTCTATTACTTTATGACTCATTTCTTCTATAGCATTACGACCTGCATCATATGCATGTCCCGGATGACTTGCCACTCCATAAACTTTCAGAAGAAATTCATAGCACCCTTTTCTGCCAATGCAAAGTTCTCCGCTTTCATAGCGGTTTTCCATATTAAAATCAACAAGAATGTCTTTCGTATATTCCTTTATCTTTTCAATCCCTACGCCGCCTTGATGATTTACTTCTTCATCACCTAAAAAGAAAAGTCTTACGGGAGCCTCTCTGAATCCAAATTCCTTAAGTGCCTTCACCACAAAGAATGCAATAGCAATTCCGCTCTTCATATCACATACACCAGGTCCATAAGCTTTACCATCTTTTATATAAAATGGATTCTCCCCACGACTTTCAGCTGCAAATACTGTATCATAATGACCGGAGAATACGATTTCTTTTCCCGGTATGTCGTCATTTAAAACTGCTGTAACTATGGGTGCATTATTTTCACCAACTTCTATTATTTCAGTTTTTAAGCCTAATTCCTCAAATTTATTCTTTAAAAATCCTGCAGTATTTAACAGGCATTCCTTTTCACCATGTTTCCCTTCTAAATTTACAAGTTCTTTAAGAAAATCAATTAAATTGCTTCTATTGTCATCTATAAACTGATTAATTTTTAAGGACGATGTTTCATGAAATATCATATATCTTCTCCTTTATAATGGTTTTTTAAAATGGACCATATCCTATTATTGTTGCAATTGCTACAGATGCAAAACCAACAACCATCCATATTAAGCATAGGGGTGCAATCCATTTAATGTACCTATCAAACGGTACTTTTGATACAGCCACTGCAGCCATTAAGCTTCCCAATGTAGGTGCAATTAAGTTTGTAAAGCCATCTCCATAGTGGAATGCCAATACTGCCGTTTGCCTTGTTATTCCAAGAGTATCTGCTAATGGTGCCATAATTGGCATTGTTGCCATGGCCTGTCCTGAACCTGAAGGAATCAAGAAATTGAGCAATAATTGGAATACATACATTCCTTCCGCAGCTACAAATTTCGGCAGGCCACTAAGAGCACCTGAAGCATAAAAAATTACTGTGTCAACAATTCCGGCATCTTGCATTGTTAACAATATCGCTTTTGCAATACCCACAACTAATGCAGCAAAAGCCATAGTCATTGTACCTTTGACAAAAGATTTTGCAATCTCGTTACCCCCCATTCCGGCTACTATACCTCCAGCAATACCTAAAATTAAAAATACTGTTGCAATTTCTTCCATGTACCAACCCCATGTAAATACACCAAATACCATAAATATAATTGTTCCAAAAAATCCTACTATTATGACGATTTTCCTGCCGTCAAGCTTTATGTCAATTATTTCTTCAGTATCTTCATCCCCCTCAACTTCTACCCCATACATTATACTCGATGTTGGATCATCTCTAATTTTATTGACATAACGAATGATATACCAACCTGTTACGATGAGAAGAACTGCATACCATATTAATCTATATCCCAATCCGGAGTACAGCGGTAAACCGGCAATACCTTGTGCTACACCAACAGTAAATGGATTAATCAGTCCTGTTGTAAAACCTATTCTCGCACCTACCATTACAACTGCCAGGGCTACCATCCTGTCAAGTTTTAATTCCTTACAAAGTACTACCAAAATTGGAATGAATACGATTACCTCTTCTGCCATCCCTATTGTCCCGCCTAAAATAGAGAACAAAAACATAACCATTAATAGAATAATGTTTTGTCTTTTTCCATATTTTTTTGCCATAGCATGAACACCAGCAGATAAAGCATTTGTATCTTGAAGAATCATAAATGAACCGCCAAGTATAAAAATCAAGAATATAATATTAGAAGCGCTTTCCATTCCTTTTATAAACTCTAGCATTACTTCGAAGAATCCGATTCCCCCACCCCCTGTGAAATGGAAGGAAGCTGGATCCACGACGGTTGCACCCGTTGCCACATCTTTAATTCGATCATATTCCCCTGCAGGAATAATCCAGGCCATTATCCCACATAGTACTACCATAAAAAACAACAATACATACGTGTGAGGCACCTTAAAGTGCCATCTTTTTTTTGTTTCCATTTTAATCTCCTCTTTCTTATTGAATTATAATTAATGACTATAAAGTTAGCTAAGTATAGGTTATCGTTTTAGCAGTAGTACATGCTACTAAAAGTCTATCAACTAATTGGTTTTCCCAGAATCGTCTGTTAAATCGATAACAAAATTCGTCAAGATACCTCTGGAAATGTTTGCGTCCAAGTCCGTAAACCCAAATGCCAACAAATGTTCTTGGCCCTTTAACAATGCATTCCGTTGATTTTCGCCTTCATAAGGTGGAATAATTAATGTTAACTGATCACCTGCAGTATCAACTAGTACACCCGCTGGGCTTCCATCATTATGTCTAATTATTTCTCCACCCTCTGGGCTTAGCGTTTCCTTGTTTATCTTTGCTAGATCCAAAGCCATTGAATTTACCCAATACGCATGACAGCAAGTTCTAATTATACACACTGGATTGTTTCGCGATACTAAATCTAATTCTTCCTTTGTTGGGAAATTTGATTGTTCCCAAATTTCATTGTTCCAACCTCTTCCAAGTATCCATTCTCTAGGTTTAACCGTTTCAGCCTTCTTTTTAACCTCTTCCAGATATCTTCCTTTGTTCCAACATATATAAGCCTGTCGTTTTTGATAACCAGCGCATTGGCCTTTGTAAAATCCTTGTCCACCGTGTAGATATTACCGTTGAAATAAATTTATGTTGCTCCTGAAAAATTCATAATAACGCCCCCCTTTTATAATTCGAATAATATTCTCAACAGATTGCTGAAAATTCCATATCTAGTTTGCTAAATTTCTGGTGTGTGCTCTACGATTGATGTCTTACCCATAATTGAATACCAATCATCTCTCAAATTATTTCTTTTTCTTTAATCCTTCAATGCTATGAAGTCCTTCACAGCCTGAATGGTTCGATCTATTTCACTTTGAATATTGTATGGCGCAAGCCCAATTCTAACCAGCCCACCACTTGCTTCAAGTTTCAGAACATTTGTAATGGTTTCTATAGCGTAATAATCTCCGTCCCAAACGAAAAGTCCTCTTTCTGCAAGAAATTTTGCCACTTCGTTGGAGTTCACACCCTCTATATTGAAGGATACGGTTGAAGTTCTAGGATGACCGGCTTCAGGCCCGAAAACTTTAACTCCTGGCAACTTAGCAAGTTCTGTTCTAAGCTGAACTGCCATACCTTCTTCATATTTGTCAATTGCCATCATCCCCGCAACCACAAATCTTCTTCTGCCAGTAAGCCCTTTTAATTCCTCTTCAAAAAATTCTTCATGATTTCTTCCGATGTCTGCTATAAATTCAACTGCTTCTGCAGCTCCGGCAGCAAGCTCCATT
>JAENWH010000396.1 GCA_016650135.1 Peptostreptococcaceae bacterium | reverse complement strand
CTCCTTTCAAAATACCGATTGTTCGATGCAGACTTTCCATATCTTCCACATGTGTGGTTTTTATTTCATGATTGATTTTTTTTACAATACCTGAAAGGGTAGCCCCCGGGCCTATTTCAATAAATAATTCAACACCGTCTTCCAGCATATTTTCGATTATTTCCTGCCAGTAAACAGGGCTCATTGCCTGCTTTGCCATTAATTCAGCCAGATTAGTATCCTGTTCAATGGGCTTCCCGGTGATATTTGAATATAATCTTCCTATCGGCTGGTGTAATTTTTCATTTATTAAAAGTTGTTTAAGTTTCTCTACGCTGGGCTTCATCATGGAGCTGTGGAAAGCAGTGCTTACGCTTAACGGAATAGCTTTAATATGTCCCAGTTCCTTGGACCTTCTCTTAAACCTTTCCAGTGCCGCCTTATCTCCTGCAATCACTGTCTGCGTGGGTGAGTTAAAATTCACACACTCGAGTATGCCATTTTCCCGGCAGAGCTCAACGCAATCCAATATATTTTCTCTATCCCCAAAAGCGGCAGTCATTCCTCCGGCAGGTTCTCCATCTTCCCCGAGTCCTGCATCATTCATCCACTGCCCTCTTTTCGAAACAATACCAATTCCTTTTTTATAATCATCAATAGAACCGGCCGCTGTCAGGGCTGCATATTCTCCTAAACTAAAGCCTGCCATCCCTACTATTTCAAAAGCATCTATGTGCAGTTTTGCAAGTTCCTCAAGTAATGCGCCATACGCTGCCATTGTAACAGTGTAAATACATGGCTGGGTTATACTGGTTATTCGCAGCATTTCCTTTGTGCCATTAAAGCACCATTCCTTTATTTCTTCTCCCGCTGCATCAAATACATCCCTGGCTGCCTGAGAATTTTCATAAAGATTATTTCCCATTCCCGAGTATTGAGCTCCCTGGCCCGCAAATAATATTCCTATCTTCATAAATTTTATATGCCTCCTCAAATATTTCTTTAATCATGTCCGCTGCAGGCTGCCTTCTTTTCACAAGCCCTGCAATCTGGCCAGACATGATAGATCCTCTGTCCATATCTCCATCAACTACCGCATTTCGTAATGAACCTGTGCAAATCCTGCCGATTTCATCCGGATCTGCATTTTTCTTCTCAAGTGCCATTACTTCTCTTGATAATTTATTTTTCAGTACTCTGACAGGATGACCGGTGCTTCTGCCTGTTGCACAGGTATCCGTATCCTTCGCCTTTATAATTGCATCCTTATAATTTTCTGAAACGGTACATTCATCTGCCACGACAAACCTTGTCCCAAGCTGTACGCCCTTCGCACCCAGCATATATGCCGCGCAGACTCCTCTGCCGTCACATATGCCACCCGCGGCAATTACCGGAATTTTTACAGCATCCACCACCTGCGGCACTAAAGCCATTGTGGTGATTTCCCCAATATGCCCGCCTGCTTCCTGACCCTCCGCAATAACTGCATCAGCGCCGGCTCTCTCCACTCTCATAGCAAAGGCCACCGAAGGGACGACTGGAATGACAATGATACCATTCGCTTTTAAACGTTCAATAAATTTCCCAGGATTCCCTGCCCCTGTGGTTACCACTTTAACTTTTTCTTCGCAAACCACCTTGATCTGGTCCTCTACGAACGGAGAAAGAAGCATAATATTAACGCCAAAAGGCTTGTCAGTCAATAATTTCGCCTTCCGTATTTCTGTTCTCAGCCATTCACCGTCTGCACCGCCTCCGGCAATTACTCCAAGACCACCACCATTACTGACTGCTGCGGCTAGAGAGCTGTCGGCAATCCAGGCCATAGCTCCTTGAATAATTGGGAATTCAATGCCTAATAATTCACATATATTTATCATACTTGCATCTCCTCTAAGCTCTATATATTATTGCGCCTGCACTTAAGCCTCCTCCGAAGCCTACAAGCATAACTAAATCCCCGGGTTTAACTTTCCCTGTCTTATATATATCAAACATTGCCATTGGCACACTTGCCGCTGATACATTGCCCGTTTTATCCATACTGATTTGAAATTTTTCCAAAGGTTGATTAAATCTTTGTGCTGCTGAGTTTATAATTCTCACGTTTGCCTGGTGAGGTATGTAATGGTCTATCTGGTCAGCCGTAAGATTAGCTTTTTTTAAAGCCTCTTCCATCACTTCTCCTACCGCATTAACCGCAAATCTAAAGACTTTTGTTCCGTGCATTTTTAAAGTTTGGGTAACATCTTCATCTTTTGTGAATGGGGTTTTCCAATATTCCATTCCACAAATCAAGGCATCTGCGTCATCATCATAATTCTTTATAAAACTTGAAATAATACCATCCTGATTTGGATCCAACTCCAATACTACCGCACCTGCGCCATCTCCAAATAGAATGCAGGTGCCTCGATCCGTCCAGTCAACGATTCTGCTTAAACGTTCAACGCCTATTACCAATG
>JAENWH010000392.1 GCA_016650135.1 Peptostreptococcaceae bacterium | reverse complement strand
ATCTAAACTATCTTTTTAACAATTGAAAAAAGTGACGCAAAAATCATTTCAATCAGAATACGAGATTAAAAGGCAATAATTAGTGCCATTTAATGTAATTAAGTTGTAATTTTCTGTTCCATTGATACACAGACCACATTATCAGAAACGTAAATTAGAAAGAGACATTGAGAGAGGCTCTAAGAAGGCATTAAAAAAGATCCAAAAGGAAATTAAAAATAGTAGAGGAAACTAAACAAATGAGGGTGACACTCACGCGGCAAGTGGTAAGAAATAAAAAACTTGTGGGTGACACTTAAGTAAATGTCATAAGTTGACGATAATAAATAAAGTTACTTATGAGGAGGACAAAACAAATGAAAAAAGCACCAAAGAAAACAAGTGGTTTGAATATTAGAAAAAAGCTTATTTTAGTTACGGGATTGTTGTTACTTATACCTGTACTTACACTTGGAATAATAAGCTATGAGGTTGCAAAAAAAGAACTTCAAGAGAGTGGAAAGGTTCTATTAAAAAATAGTGTAGAAATGACGCTACAGGTAATTGATGGGAATCAAAAGCTTGTAGAGGCAGGGAAATTAACACTTGATGAAGCACAAGAGAGAGCTAGAGAATATATGCTGGGTAAAAAGAATTCAGACGGTACAAGACCTATTAATAAAAATATTAGTCTTGGTAAAAGCGGTTATTTGCTGGCATATACACAAGAGGGCGTTGAAGCAGCACATCCTTCTCTAGAAGGTAAGAGTGTAATAGATACTAAAGATAAGAAAGACGGTACCTATTTTGTTAAAGAGCAAATTAAAGTAGCCAATAGTGGCGGTGGATATTTGACTTATGGATGGACTCTTCCCAGTTCGGAAAAGGTTTCAAGTAAAATAACTTATCAAAAGACGGATCCTAATTGGAAATGGGTTGTTAGTGCTGGGACATATACAAATGATTTTAACATGGGCTCAAATAAGATATTAAGTACTACGATTATTGTACTGTTAGGAGTACTTGTTTTAGGCTCAGCAGTAATTATATTATTTGCACAGCATATATCAGTACCTATTAAAAAAATTGGTCAGGCTGTAGATGTTGTGGCCTCTGGTAATTTGAATATTCCAAATTTGAATATAAAAAATAGAGATGAAATTGGAAAGTTGAATGAATCATTTAACATTATGGTCAAAAATGTAAATGAATTAATAAGCTCAGTGAAACAATCGGCTACAGTTGTATTTACCTCCGCCCAAGTGTTAGATACCATTGTTGATGAAAATACAGCATCTATCAATGAGGTAGCGGCTTCAGTTGATGAGATTGCAAGAGGTTCAAGTGAGCAAGCCAAGGAAACTGAAAATGGTGTGAGTCGAGTTAAAAGTTTAGCAGATAAAATAGAGCTTGTTACAGAGCTTTCAGTAAAAACTAATGTGGCTACAGAAGTAACAGTTGGTATTGGAAGTAAGGGCTTAGAGGCAATTGAATTTCTTTTGAAAAAATCGGAAGAGAACAGCAAATCTGCCGGAAAGGTAAGTGATATAATACTAGAGGTTGATAGAAACTCCATAGAAATTGGAGCGATCACTGAAGCCATTAGCCAGATATCAGAACAAACAAATTTATTGGCATTAAATGCTGCCATAGAAGCTGCTAGAGCAGGGGAGCAGGGCAAGGGGTTTGCTGTAGTTGCTGAGGAAGTAAGAAAGCTGGCTTCACAGTCCGCTATATCTGCTTCAAAAGTTAGAGAGTTAATTGACGGGATACAACAAAAATCAAAAGACGCGGTTAAAGCTATGGAAGTGGGAAATACAATAGCCAAAGAACAAAGTGAATCTGTTGTAGATGCTAAAAATATATTTGTTGAGATATTAAAGTCAATAGGTAAGATTTCAGGAGATATGGAAAGTATTAAGGGCTATAGCATTGAGATGAAAACGGAAAAAAATGAGATAATTGAAATTTTAGAGACCCTTTCAGCTTCAACGGAAGAGAACTCAGCGACTACTCAGCAGGTTGCGGCTACTACAGAGCAGCAATTAGCAAGTATCGACCAAATAGTTTCACACACTCAAGATTTAAAGAGTCTTGCAGAAAAGCTTACAAAGGCAGTGAATGCATTTCAGGTTTAATTTTTAGTCAAGAACATGCCACTTGCCACGTGGGTGGCACCAGTTGAAATTTAAAATATCGGAGTTTATTCAACTTCTTGGAGGTGAAACTCAAACTAAATATACTGAAATACCCAAAATAACTAAGGAACTTATGAAAAAAGTATTGGAACTCCATGAAGGGGATACTTTAATTCAAACTGCATGGCTTAGTAGTGCAATATATAAAAAAGGAACTGGAAGTGTAGAGCTAACCTTTAGCCCATATCTAAAACCTTATATGTTAAAGCTTAATACTATGTTTACTCGGGGTAGTAACCGCAAAACGCGGATTTTATACGTTAAGACATATATTACTAAAACACCGATATATTCAAAAAAATTGT
>JAENWH010000541.1 GCA_016650135.1 Peptostreptococcaceae bacterium | reverse complement strand
TTATCAATAGTTGCGATGGATAGAATACTAGAAAATTCAATAGTGGAAGGCAGAATCCCTGCAAAAATTGTAAAGAAAAAGGGCAAAATGCTTCTTTCAGATGTGCGAAAGTTGGAAGATGAAATAATTATACAAAGATTAAACAACATAGGGGTACAGGTTGAGAAAACATCATTTTATGAATCAATAAAAAAGTTTCTATCTTGTGAAGAATACTTTGTTTGGCTGATGGATGAAAAAAACCTTGAACTTAAAGGCATGGATGAGGACATGCTTTGGTTGGGTTTGACTGTGCTCTGGGAGAGATGGTTTCCTGAAATATCTAACTTTGAAATGCTTGATGATAAAATGTATTTAGGATATATGTTATTAGAAAAAAGGGAAACTGAAGAGGCCTGTAATATATGGTGGGATGCTTGGAATGACATTGTTTGCCTTATGAATCAGCATAATATTTCCGGAATAGATGATTTTAATAATAAATTCAAAGGAACTCAAAGCGTATTTAACTGGGCATTTGATTTTGAAATGGAATTGCATAATGCAGGTATAAATGATGCAAGCTTTGTTCAAAAAACGATAGACTTTTGCAGTGAATATATAAAAAGAAGTGAAGATAAACAACAAGTTAATATACAGAATATGAAATTAACTATTGCGGAATCGTATATCAGCCTTGGTAAACAAAATGAAGGAGATGCTCTTTTTGAAAGTTATTTGAAGAAAGATCCTGAATGGGGATGTGGTTGGATTGGCTGGTCAGATTGTTATTGGATTTTTCATGGAAATAAGCATAATAATTATGAAAAAGCTGAAGCTATACTAAAAAAGGCATTGTCTGTTGAGGGATTACGCGACAGAGAGGATGTTTTGGAAAGATTAATGAAGTTATATTCTGGTAATGAAAGGAATGAAGAAGCTGATGCAATTGAAAGAGAATTAATTGAACTGGAAGAAAGAGAAAACTTAGTTCGGGATGATATACAACAAGTTGTAAGTACAAAAGTTGGGCGTAATGAACCCTGCACTTGTGGGAGCGGAAAAAAATATAAAAAGTGTTGTGGAAAGTAATTCTATGAGACTTATAAAGATAATGAGGATTGATAAAGATGAATCTAAACAACTTTGAAAACTATATCGACAAAAAGATACTTGCAAGGGGCAATGATTATTACGAGAATGACTATGTGGTGTCAGTGGAAGAAATTGATGACAATGTATATGAGGCAGAGGTTGAGGGCACTGAACTCTACACCGTGGAAGTTGAGCTTGATAATGAAGCAGCAATTAAATCTCCAGTCTCCAAGAAAAGAAAAACTTCTGATATCAGGAAGATACTTTTTGAGAGAACCAAAGAGGATCTCGTTGAATTTCTAATGGATATTGCATCTGAGTATAAAGAAATTAAGCAGCGTATTGAATTGAACTTTGATATTGAAAATGATGAGGATGAGATAGCCAAGGCTATTATGTTTATCCGCACTTTTATAAGCAACAATTCTGACAGATACGGATTTGTAGCCTATGGAGATGCCTATGAAGCGGTCAAGGGTGCTGATTTGGTGCTGGGAAAGGCACGCTTTGCTTTTAAACAAAATAAAACCATACATGCTGTAGACC